>QHXL01000043.1:2038-5725 GCA_003222935.1 Acidobacteriota bacterium | reverse complement strand
TCGGTTCAGGAGCTGGACTTCCAATTATTCCCTGCCTGATTGCACGACCTGACATTACTGCGACGTTGATCGAGTCTTCACAAAAGAAGTCGGTGTTTCTTCGCGAAGCAATGAACCAGCTTGGCATATCGAAACGAGCGACGATCATCGCCCGTCCCTTCGAGGAAGCAGGTGTTTCAGTTACCAGCCATGTAACGTGTAGAGCACTGGATGAGTTTATGAACAAAGTGCCGACCTTGCTCGAGTGGGCGCCTCCCATGAGTACTTTACTGTTGTTCGGCGGCGAGACGTTGAGACAAAAACTCGAAGCTGCGCAAGTGACATACACCGAATTTCTGATTCCGCTTTCGGAGAGACGTTTTATTTTCGAAGTGAAACAGCGAATGTCCGATATGCTTTAGCTTGTCGTGACTAGATTAGTGCCATCAAAGCTGTAATAAGAACCACGACAAGCTAAAGAGCCTTGCAAAAGTCAGGACCAGTTAAGAAAAGCAATTGAATTAAGTACAAGTAAGGAAGGGCGGTTTACCCCCGCTGGCCTAGCCAATAGCTACCTCAGGGGTCTTCCAGCCAGGCCAGCGGGGGTAAACCGCCCTTCCTTACTTGTACTAAACTATAGTCTTTTTTTCTCCCCCCCTCACTTTTGCAAGGGGCTCTAAAGCATGTCGAACATTCAATACTCCGACATTCAGTCCTCTCTTACGACGTCTGTGGCTTTCTTATCTTCTCGCAAACCCTGGAAAGATGGATGTCGAATCGATCCCTCGTCGGTCCACTCTGTAAACGCCACTTCACCAACCAGGTTTGGTGTCACCCAAACAGCTTTCTTCAACCCGGGATCCCGAGGCTTATCGACAAAAGGTGAAGACGCACGAACTAGCCGATCGAGCTTCTTTCTCAAATCAAGACGTTGCTGAATGGAAAACCCAGTCCCCACCCGGCCGGCAAAAATAAGCTTGCGCTTGTCGTAAACCCCCAACACCAATGCGCCAAACCCTGGGAAGCCCTTGTCTGAAGGCAAGTACCCGGCGATCACGAACTCCTGGCGCTTGATACATTTCACCTTGAGAGTCGTGGAGCTTCGAAACAATTCCCTCGATTCCGTACGCACAGGCCTGTGCAAAAAACTGTTCGCCATTACCTTCGATGTGATCGCTAAACCTTAACGGACTCTGGGCTGGCACTGATTCAAACAATTCAGCCAGCACACGCTTACGCTCGTGCAATGGAGTCTTTGTCAGGAGGTAGCCATCCAGGTAAAGAAGATCGAAAACATGAAAGACAAAACCAGCATCACCTGTCTTCATGGCCTGCTGGAGTTTTTGAAAGCTGGCCCGGCCTTTTGAATCAACCGCCACCACTTCACCATCCAGGATTACTTTGCCGGCTGGAAATTCTTTCACCGCTCGACCAAGGTAGGCAAACTTGTGCGTCCAATCTTTCTTGTTTCGGCTCCAAAACCGCACCTGGTTTCCGTTGATGTGGCAAAGCATTCGGTAACCGTCAAACTTCAGTTCATGAAACCAATGATCACCTTCGGGCGGTTTGTCTTCGAGTGTTGCGAGTTGCGGAGAGATAAATTCCGGCATCGGAGCTTTACGGGCGCCAGCGATTTTTTGCAGGTGCTTTTGATTCACTGAAACTAGTTTAGCAGGTGCAGACTCTTATTTTAATTGTGTAGCCCGGTGACTTCAGCTCCAAACCGAATCTCAGCGGGCGTCCAATACTTCCCTGACCCGTATTGCCAACACGTCAGCGCTAAATGGTTTTTGAATGAAATTCACTCCTGGATCCAAAACACCATGATGCACAACCGTATCTTCCGTGTACCCCGACATGTACAGAACATTCATTTCCGGGTGGATCTCGAGTAGTTCCTTCGCCAAATCAACTCCGCTGCGCAGTGGCATCACCACGTCCGACAGCAACAGATCAATCGCCCGTTGATACCGCCGACAGATTGAATGGGCCGTGGCGGCGTCAGCCGCTTCGAACACGTTATAACCTCGACTCTTGAGTACATCCCTGGCAAGGTGTCGGACTGCTTCCGCATCTTCCACAAGCAAGATCGTTTCAGTACCATCAGGAACCGTGGCAGGTGCAGTCGGTTGCTGATACTCGTCAGCCTCTTCAATTACCGACGGGAGGTAAACTTTAAACGTGGTGCCTTTATCCGGCTCGCTGTAAACCCAAACATGTCCTCCCAACTGCTTTACGATCCCATAGACCGTCGACAGGCCGAGGCCTGTTCCTTTGCCAGGTTCTTTGGTTGTGAAGAACGGTTCGAATATGTGTTGTCGCACCTCTTCACTTACGCCGACTCCGGAATCTGATACCGCGAGCATCACGTAAACACCGGGCGCTGGTTCAATATGATTTTGAGCGTATGTTTCATCGAGGTAGACCCGTGCTGTCTCGATTGCCAGTTTTCCTCCCTTCGGCATTGCATCCCGAGAGTTAACGACGAGATTCATGATTACTTGTTCGATCTGACTCGGATCGGCCTTGATGTTTCCGAGATCCTCCTGAAGTATCGTTCGAAGGTCGATGTCCTCTCCAATCATTCGGAGCAACATTCTTTCGATATCACGGACCACTACATTCAGATCAAATACCCTGAGTTGCATCACTTGCTTCCGACTGAATGCCAACAACTGTCGCGTTAGCGAGGCAGCACGCTCGCTCGCACGTTTGATTTCCTGAATATTTCGGCACAGCGGATCGTTGGGCGGCAACTGCCGGAGCGTGAGTTCGCTGTAGCCCATGATTGCCGTCAGAAGATTGTTGAAGTCGTGAGAAATTCCGCCGGCTAAGCGTCCGACAGCTTCCAGTTTCTGCGCTTGCAGCAGTTGTTCTTCACTCTTCTGCAGCGCTGCCAGAGCTTCGGTTTTTTGTTTCTGAGCAGCACTGCTTTTCAATGCACTTCGAACTGAAGAAGCAAGACGCATCAAGTTTGTCTTCAGGATGTAGTCAGCCGCTCCTTCACGCATACATTCAACTGCGCTCTGTTCTGAGTGTGCGCCGGCGACCAAAATAAACGGTATGTCAACGCCTGCACGATTCATGAGGCGCAGCGCTTCAAGGCAGTTAAAGTTCGCGAGTGAAAAGTCAGATAGAATGATGTCTGGTTTCCATCGGTTCAGTCCATCAAGAAACCCGCTTTCGCAATCAACCAGGTGCAGCACAAACTCAATGCCGGCGCGGCGAAGTTCGTACTCCACCAATTCGGCGTCAGTCACAGAATCTTCGAGATAGAGAATGTTCGGGACCTGTGATCTTTCACTTTCCTTAATGTCCGTCGGGGCCATGGTTGAAAGCTCCTCCCGTTTGCAAACATTCATCCACTTCAAGCGAAGGGAAAATCAATTGACTGGGAGGTGCTGGGCCAGAACTACGTTGGAGGAATACGTACGTCCCTCGTCAGCGCGATTGAGAGGGTTCTCCTATGATGCACAAGTTTCTTTGCAAGAATGTTGTGCTTACGTGTTTTCCTTGGTCCATTCAAAAATTGACCGAACAAGTGTTGGCCCATTCACAGGGACCTGAACGGCACTCTGTTTGCAGCTTCATTGATTGGCAATACTAAATTGTATTGGAAGCATTCAGGGCGTATTGCAGGTAATCCCCACAGGCGACCCGAATCTGAGCCTAGAAGGGAGCAAGGAAAATGAGGTATGCAGCCGGACC
>QHXL01000043.1:0-2019 GCA_003222935.1 Acidobacteriota bacterium | reverse complement strand
GCTCTGCGGTTTACGAGTAAGTCGTCTGAGGTCAGAACACTTTTTACATTTGGAATCAGATATTTCGAGTGAGGGTGTAATTTGCAAACACTGCGAACGAATAAAAGACGATAGACGCGATCGCGGACGATGATTCGATCAACCGAAGTGAGCGTTAACCAGGTTGGAAATAGCAGCTAGAAGTTCTGCAGGTTGGATTGGTTTTGGCACAAACATATCGAAGCCGGCCGCTAAAGCTTGAGCCCGGTTTTCAATAAGTATATGTCTTGTCAGTGCGACGGCCGGCGTGTTCGTTTCAGAATTTGACTCGCGCTCCCGAATGCTCGATAGCAGGCAGAATCCATTCTCGCAACACTTGTCCAGATCAAATACAAGCAGCTGGGGTTTATACCATCCATAAATTCCCATCGCCGCATTAGTACCGTTAGCAACTTGAACGAATACACCGCGTTGTCCCAGGGTCGTCACCAGCACCTGGAGATCGTCCGAGTCCTCTCCCACTACAAGTACGCGCAAGCCAGCCAGAGTTGAAGACGATACAGCAACTTCCGGATGTCCAGCACATTCGCTACATGCCTGGGCGGTGCTTGGTCCTGAGGGGAGACGAATCGTAAAAGTTGATCCCAAACCCAGGCCTTCACTCGACACTGAAACTTCTCCGCCATGTAATTCAACAAGATGTCGAACTATCGCAAGGCCTAAGCCAAGCCCGCCATGCAGGCGTGTGCTACTCGCATCTACCTGACGAAACCGTTCGAAGACACAGGGCTGGAACTCGGGCGCTATTCCCTGGCCATTGTCATTAACTGAAATCTCGACAGTCGACTCCACCTGGCGCAGTTGAATGATGACCTTACCGTTAGGCGGGGTAAACTTGATTGCATTTGAAAGAAGGTTCCACACGATTTGTTGAAGGCGACTCGCATCACCGACAATCTTTTCCACCGCAGGGTCAAGGATCGTTACTAACTCGATCTGTTTGGAGTCTGCCGCTAGTTGAACTGAATCAATGGCGGAATCAATAACCGTTGACGCATCCACCGATGCCAGATTGAGTCGCAGTTTTCCCGTAATCGCGCGCGAGACATCCAGGATGTCTTCGATCAATTGTGCTTGAGCCTTCGAGTTTCGTTCGATCGACTCGATAGCCCGGGCGGTTGTTGCCTCGTTGAGCCGACCGCGCCGGAGCATGTGGGACCAGCCAATAATCGCATTCAAAGGAGTGCGAAGCTCATGTGAGACCGTCGCCAGGAACTCATCCTTCATCCGATTGGCTACTTCGGCCTCACTGCGCGCTCTTTTTTCACGCTCCAGCAACTCGGCCGACTTTGCCAGCTGGATCTCAAGCTCTTCTTTTACCGTCTGTAAACGAGCCTCGGTCTCTGTGTGTTGAACGATCTCCTTTTCGAGGGACAATGCTTTTTGCTGAAGCAAAGTTATGCTGAGCAGTTTGTCGTTCGTATCAGTAAGGGCGGAATAACTTTCGGTAGGAGTAACTCGGGAATGTGTTCGACAAACTTGTTTTAGCGGTTCGGCTAAATCGTCTCCCCGAAACCCCGCAATAGGGTATGCACAGAACAGCGAAAACTGTTTCTTTTGCAACAACTCGTTCCAAAGTTCCTCAACTTCGAGCGCAGTTGCTTGTTGACCCTTGGCCCAAAGCACTGCAACCAACTCACCAAATACCCGCAACGGTCGATTAAGATCCGTGGCCCGAGCAATCTCGCCACCAAAGACACTCCGGAAACGATCGGGAGACAGCTTCTCGTCGATCATCAACTTACCAAGAGTCTCATCGGCATCGAAAACTGAATAACGACCTTGACTAATTAGTTTCGAGACGTTGAGTCCGTGTTTTTCGAGTTGAGGTTTCAGCAGACGTAGATGCGGGTCCGTCGCCAGTACCACGGCATTCTCACCGGCTTTTAACCCGGGGACAATGTAGTCGGCAATCGAATCAATCAAAAAACCATCGGATTCATAAAACTGAACGAAGTGATCGTCCGTCGAATGCGGATG
>QHXL01000042.1:535-12078 GCA_003222935.1 Acidobacteriota bacterium | reverse complement strand
CCAGTATTCCATCAGCTATAAACCTGACCCGTTCGTCAACGACGGAAAGTGGCATCGGGTAAAGGTGAAAGTGGCGTCGCCTCGCGGACTTCCGAAGTTGTTCGTTCGTTCGAAAGAGGGCTATTACGCAACGGCGGGAGCAAGGTGAGGCGGGTTCGATGCGGCCTCGGCAACGCGGAATCGCTTCTCACGCATCTGTTTAGGTGCGCTTGGTCGCTTTTTGCAGCGACGTTGTTTAGGATAATCACAAAAAAGCGCTCCGATCCGACAAGGATCAGGGGCGTTTAGCTTAAACGGGCATTTGTTGGTTTTTGGCGTCAATTAGAGGTTTCTCTGTTCAAGGGGCGAGGAAATATGAAAGGGTTTAGGTTGATCAGAAAGCGATTCAGAAGGTGGTCAGCATTCAGGATCGACCCCGCAGTACGCAGCCAACTACCACGTCATCAACAAAACCCGCGGTCGCTCAGCCAACGGCAACACCAACTCCCCAACCGGGGAAGCCCCCAACGTTAGGAGAAGCTCCGCCACCGCCAAAACTGAAACCCACTCCAGAACCCACGCCGCCACCTGAGTTGGACGCGGAAAGCACCGTTAAGATCAATACCGATCTAGTTCAGCTCCATGTTCGGGTGATCGATCGTAACAATCGTCCAATTGATAACGTCACGAAGGGAGAGTTTCACGTTTTTGAGGACGGTGTAGCGCAGCCGGTAGAAACATTCACTCGTGAGGAAGTACCGATCAGTTACGGACTGGCAGTAGACACTTCCGGGTCGCTTCGTTCGCAACTCCAAAGTGTGATCGATGCAGGCAAAACCATCATCAACAGCAACAAGCCTGGCGACGAAACGTTCTTAGTTCGCTTCATCAGCAGCGACAAGATTGAAACGGTCCAGGACTTCACCGACAGCAAAGATCAGCTGATCGATGGTCTCGACAGTTTCTATATTGAGGGTGGTCAAACAGCGATAATTGATGCCGTCTATCTCACGGCTGAGCATGTGGCAGAGTACAAGAGAGAAAACAAAACCGATCGACGTCGGCGTGCGTTGATTGTGATCACAGATGGCGAAGATCGAAATAGTTTCTATAAACAGGAACAACTCTTTTCGCGTCTGCGAGAGGAAGACGTTCAAATATTTGTCATTGGATTCGTCAACGAACTGGATAAAGAAACTGGCTTTATTCGCAAGAGTCCAAAAGAGAAGGCCACGATGCTGATCAATAAGCTCGCGACTGAAACAGGCGGACGAGCTTTCTTTCCCGAGTCTCTTTCGGAACTACCACAGATCGCAAACGAAATCGTCCGCGACCTTCGGACCCAGTACGTGCTTTCGTATAACCCCACAAATAAAGAAACCGACGGCACGTTTAGAGCAATCAAAGTAACGGTCGATCAGCCAAACAGTGCTGAGAAGCGAATCGCGCTGACCCGGAATGGTCGACTTGCGCGACGTGAAAATCCAAACGCACCAAAACCTCCACCGGTGCGAATGCCCGTCACCAATCCAGCCAAAAAGCCGTAATGATGAGAGTTTCTCAGTAGAACCGATCTGAAAGTATCCAACTACTGCCGTAGGTGGTATTTCGGCGTCTTTAAGCAGTAGTTATGAGCAGAACGGATGAGGTTTGAATTATCAGCAGGGAAATTACTTGGCCTTTACCGAGCCACTTATCTTCTTCCGAGTAGTCTCGCCAGTGTGAAGCACCGGCAATCCTTCATCCACATCTGAGTGCGGCTGCGGAATGACGTGAGTCGCGACTACTTCGCCGACTCTCTTTCCCGCTGCTGCACCAGCGTCAACAGCGCTTTTAACAGACGCCACGTCTCCACGCACAATCGCGGTTACCAAGCCTGCGTCAATTTTTTCCCAGCCAACCAGGCGGACGTTCGCAGATTTCACCATCGCGTCGGCAGCTTCAATCATCGCTACCAGACCACGACATTCAACCAATCCAAGTGCTTCAGGCATGGAGTCTCCTTAGAATTCGTATAAGTCCTATAGGTCTTATAGGGCCTATACCTGAACAATTCAATTCCGCAACGAATGTATCGGCGCCGGTATCCTACCACCTCTCCGGATGAAATCGCGGGAGGAGAACGCGTTCACTGCCATGATCGGCGCGCTACCCAGTAGACCACCAAACTCAACCATGTCGCCAACGTTCTTTCCGGGAACAGGAATGATACGTACTGCTGTTGTCTTGTTGTTCATGACACCTATAGCAAGCTCGTCAGCAATTATTGCCGCAATCGTCTCGGCAGACGTTGAACCCGGAACCGCAACCATATCGATACCAACCGAGCAGACGCTGGTCCATGCTTCCAACTTGTCCAGGGATAAAGCCCCCATCCTAGCGGCCTCAATCATCCCCGCATCTTCAGACACTGGAATAAATGCGCCACTCATTCCACCTACCGATCCACTCGCCATTGCCCCGCCCTTTTTAACGGCGTCAGTTAACAACGCCAGGGCTGCAGTTGTTCCATGAGTTCCGGCCCGTTCGAAACCCATTGCCTCGATAATGTTCGCAACTGAATCGCCGGGAACTGGGGTCGGCGCAAGCGACAGGTCGATTATTCCAAACGGTAAACCCATACGCCGGGCAGCTTCGCGACCCACTAACTCACCGGCACGCGCCAACTTAAACGACAGCTTCTTGATCGTCTCGGCAAGCTCCTGCAACGGTAAATCCGTGCCCGCTTGACGAACAGCATGATGAACGACGCCGGGACCCGACACCCCGACATTAATTACGGCTTCACCCTCACTGACGCCATGAAACGCTCCGGCCATAAACGGATTATCCTCGACGGCGTTGGCGAAACAGACAAACTTCGCGCAAGCCAAACCTCCGTGATCGCGCGTGCGCTCGGCGGCGTCTTTGATGATCCGGCCGATGTGGCCGACGGCATCCATGTTGATGCCGGCGCGAGTGGTGGCGGCATTTACCGAAGAGCAAAGTCGCTTGGTAGAAGCCAACGCTTCAGGAATCGAATTCAGAAACTCTGTTTCCGAGCGCGTCGCCCCTTTTTGGACCAACGCCGAATAGCCGCCGATAAAGTCCACTCCGACTGACTCTGCTGCTGCGTCAATCGCGCGCGCCAGGTCAACCGGATCGCCCTTCGCTCCCTCGGTGATCATCGAGACGGGCGTCACCGAGATGCGCTTATTAGCTATACGAATTCCCAGCTCCTCCCCAATCTCATCTACTGTTTTGACAAGACGAGCTGCAGTCTGTCGGATCTTTTCGCTGGCGCGTTGGGCCACAATCGATATGGTGTCGCCCCCACAGTCGCGCAAACTCAAACCTAACGTGACGGTGCGAACATCGAGATGCTCCATCTCGGTCATCGCAACGGTTTGCAAAATCTCGGCTTGACTGTATTCCATCTGGAAGCTGTCTATCCCAATACCCGGGTTAATAAAAAGAGAAACAAGCACAAAATGAAAAGCACAGCAGCAACTAAGATAAAGCGAAGACTCGGATCGTAGGCGGCCTGATCGATGACCACGCTCGATACCTGCTTTAACCGCTGAACCCTTCCTCGAACGTTCTTCGCCGGAGGAGTCTTTGAAGACTCGGTTCGTGAAATCTCAGGAGTTGCGTGTGACATTAAAGGTTGAGTCTGGGACAGGTCTGGAACTGCATCCTGAGTCGAGCGCGCTGAAATTAAAGGCTGAGTCTCGGAAAAATCCGGAACTGCTTCCCCCGGTTGTTCAATTGCCCGCTTGCCCTCCACCGCGTTGGTCGGACCCGCGTTCACTACGGGTTCAACCGATTCTTCGTCCTTAGCGATCTGCCCGCCACACTGTGGGCAGAACACTGCGCCTGAGCGCACTGAGGCTCCGCATTCCGCACAACGACGATCTATATCGGGATTAGACATTCAAAGGGATGTACTTTGATCTTTGTGCTTTGATCTTTGAACTTGGGTTCTTTTGGACAACCCAAAATACATGGAACAAAGATCAAAGTACAAAGATCAAAGCACTAAGCGCAAAGTCCTAAGTGTCACATCAAACCCTATGCATCGCATTAAACAGATCTTCTCGCTGCGCATAAATGCGTACACCCAAGTTATCACCCTCGCGCCGCAGTCTTTCTTTAAGTTCGGCCGTACTCTCTTTCGCGCGCGTGGCGTCGGCAATGATTACCATTGCAAACTTACCTTGAAGCGAGTATTTGCGCAACTCCCGCCACTATTCCAGGATGATCGAGTCCAAAAACAGAAATCACGAGTCGGCTGGATGCGCCCTCAATCGTTTCGACTTGAGATGTTGCGGACGAGCGCATTGCGCTATCAGAAAACGACGGCGACGACTGCACCTCGCGATAGATATCAGTGACGAGTTGTTCGATCGTCTGCTCGTCTGTCGTCTTGCCCACACGGTCGTAAACTGTGCGAGTAATCCGATAGATCAAATCTTCGTTGGCCATTAGGAAATTGTTCGCTGGAGGATTTGGAATGTCCGATAAACTTCAGTTTGTCGTGATGTTGATAAGAAGTCGTCTGGCTAACATCAGCGACAAACTGAAGTTTATCGGACATTCGTGAAGTTTATCGGACATTTCAAGCCCTTCCGTTGTCGTGCGCAAGTTTCTTTGCAGCTTCCATCATCTCGCGTGAAGTTGAGTCGCTGATATCAACGCGATCGACAATCCCCACAACCGCTGCTTCGATAGCCATCTCCTGATTGCCGATGGCAGTTCGGGCGGCCTTACCAAAAGCGCACATAACCATTTCTCCGGTTCCGGCGCCGAGACGGTCAGCAACGACGACGATGTTGCGCGTCGGCTCTTTATCCAGATCATAGGGGTGAACGATCAAAAATTTGACGCCCTCGAGATCGGGGCTTTTCTTGGTGGACCAAACTGTACCAACTACTTTTCCGAGGAACATAGTTAGACTTTCGCGAATACTTCAGCCGGCTCGCCCATATCTCGAGCTGCGGGAGTAATTATCGTCTTTGGAGTTACGTAAATCTTCTCGCCTTTTTGAATTGCCCGACGCACATCGTCCTCACTCACAAAGTCGACTGCCTTATGACCATTCGCTGAACCTGACGGTTTCGTTACAACCGAGCTTCCATTTGCAGGACGTGGGCTCGTTTCCGAAACTGGAGCGGTATACATGCTACCGGCTTCTGATTCAACAGGGGGTTTCGGTAATGGTGACGGTGTGGCGTCGACGCCCTTCCCCGCCAGGAACCGATCGACAATCGCTGCAATCTGCTGTCGATTGATCTTGCCTCCGGCTATCGCAGGTTCACGTGAAGGCGTTGGAACTGTAGATGGCCGTGGTGAAGTCGATGCAGCAGGACGCACACTCTTCACCGGTCGCGTCTCAAAAGCGACGCGCTTGATGTCCATCAGGTGTAACGGCCCGACATTGTCTGAAGTCACATTGCCACCCCACGAACCGCAACCGAGCGTCATTGAAGGCGGTAACGCGGTTGAAAATCCGATCGCCCCATGTGTTGTTGGCGTGTTGACGGTGATTCGAGAGGCAGGCATGTCAGCCCCAAACTGGACTGCCGCTTCTCGCGAGCGAGTGTGAATCCCGGCAGTATGGCCCATGCCGCCATATCCAAGAATCTGCTGACTACGCTGTATGCATGCAGGAAGACCATCAACAACATAGAACGCGAGAATCGGCGACAGTTTTTCCATCGACAACGGATAATCGCGACCGACACCTGCGACGTCAGCTATCAAACAACGAGTTCCCGGAGGCACTGTTATGCCGGCAAGTTTGGCTATCACTTCTACTGACCTGCCAACTATCCCGGGATTGAGGGAACGCTGTGGAGTCGCTACTACCTTAGCCAGCTTTTCTGAATCGGCCTGCGATAAGAAGTGAGCTCCCTGTGCTTTGAACTGCTCTCGAACCGTCATCTCGATCGGCGCGTCACAAACAACAGCCTGCTCGGAAGCGCAAATCGTTCCGTTGTCAAAACATTTTCCAGTAAGAATGTCCTGGACTGCTTTCGGAACGTCAGCACTGCGCTCGATACAAACCGGAACGTTACCTGGTCCAACGCCGAATGCCGGCTTCCCCGATGAATAAGCAGCACGGACAAGTCCGATTCCGCCGGTAGCGAGAATAACGGCCGTCTGTTTGTGCTTCATCAGCGCTTCGGTGCCTTCGATCGTCGCCGAGGTCATACACCCGATTGCATCCGCAGGTAGACCTTCGTTAACTCCGGCCTCCTTCATTACTCGAGCTGTTTCGTTAATACACTTCGCAGCCGAAGGATGTGGCGAAAGCACTACCGCGTTTCGTGATTTGATTGAGATTAGGATTTTGAAAATCGCGGTGGAAGTGGGATTTGTTGAGGGAATAATTCCGGCTACTACACCACGAGGACTGGCAATTTCGACAACATCTTTCGATTCCGAAACGACTCCCTTGGTTCTCAACCCTCGAAAGTAGTTCCAAACGTCTTCAGCAGCAAAACGATTCTTCTCACGCTTGTCGTCGGGTACGCCATAACCTGTTTCCTCAACCGCCATAGCGCCCAGACGCGCCGCTTCGCGTAAAGCGGCTTTAGCCATGGCCTCACAAATTCGGTCTATCTTACTTTGATCGAATTGCGCGACTTCTGCCTGTGCTCGATGAGCCGCCTCCACCAGGTCTCGCGCTTGCTGTACAGAAACAAGGTCTTTATCGACAGACATAACGCCTCACTCTATTGCAGATTGAAGATTTTTGATTGCAGATTGGTAAGCGAATCTTTCAATCTGAAATCTGCAATCTGAGATCTGCAATTACCTCGCTCGTTCTTTACTTCCCTCTCGTGTGCTGAGTCCTTTTCCCTGTTCGCCTTCGCCCAGTTGCCCACGGGCGCCACCTTGAAGCGAGCGTTCATCAGGACTTAGACCTGTTCGGCCGTTCACCGGCAAAACGCGCTCAACTTCGGCATGAGGTCTCGGTATGACGTGAACACTGATCAGTTCACCGACGCGTCGTGCGGCTGCCGCGCCGGCATCTGTAGCCGCCTTCACTGCACCAACATCACCTCGCACAAAAATGGTCACATAACCGGCTCCTATATACTCTTTGCCAAGCAATTGCACATTCGCTGCTTTGACCATCGCGTCGGCCGCTTCGACGGCCCCGACGAATCCTTTGGTCTCAACCATACCGAGTGCTTCTAATGGCATCTCATTATCCTCACTTTGTAAAATTGTAGAGATTGAAAGCGACGTACCGGGTCACTGTTCGGTCAACGTACCACCGCAAGCGGTAAGAAGCAAGAGAGCCCTATCTTTTAAGATGCAAAAGTTTGACAGCGTTTAGCAGCGCAAGCTATAGTGCGGCAACAGTGGGAGTTGTAGCCGTTTGACAGGAGTTGCGCGACGCTCGGAAGTTGGTCCAATAGAGGTGACCGAGACTGGCTCCGGGAGATCGTCGCGTAGGATAGGTCCAACCCAACCAGCGCCAGGAATCGAGCGATTGTAGATGGCAGCGAGTATCGGTGAACAATTGCGACTCGCACGCGAGGAGCGAGGCATTCCTCTACGCGAAATCTGCGATCAGACGCGAATCTCTGTTCATTATCTCGAAGCAATTGAGACAAATGACTATAAACGTCTGCCCGGCGGCGTCTTCAATCGCAGCTTCATAAAAGCGTATGCACGCTGCGTTGGGTATGACGAACGTGAAGCAATTGAAGGCTACACTCGTTATCTACGCGAACATGGTGAGTCGTCGGACGACGTAAATACCACCCCGATGATATCGAAGGTTTACACCGAAACTCCCGCGACGCGCTCTCCTTTGTTAACGGTGATTTTGGCAGTAGTAATACTGGCTCTGCTAACGGCAGCCGCACTTGCTGCACTGCACTGGTTCCAAAAACGAGCTGGTAATGTTCCTAAACCAAATGGCCACGCTCTCGCAATGCATGTAGATCGCGCGCTTCTGTATAATGACGACATCCGCAATACAAGGTCATCGGAAACTGAAAGCAAAGCAGTCATACAATAAGCCACCACGATTAGCTGTGCTGTGCTTTTGGCGCAACCCTCAAAAGTGTGCGCCGCGAAAAAACCACTCGAACTGCCCGCTCAAAAGGCGGGCAGTTCTGCTTTTTAACGCAGCCGAATATTAAGGAGTCATAAATACCAAGATGATTACTTCCGATATATTTGAAGGACTTACCTTCGACGACGTTCTACTAATACCGAATAAATCTGACGTCCTTCCGTACGAAACCGACACCGGAACTCAATTCACTCGCAACATCCGCCTTCAGATACCGCTGTGCTCCGCGGCAATGGATACCGTTACCGAAGCTGCACTGGCGATCGCGCTGGCCCAACAGGGTGGCATCGGCGTGGTACACAAGAACATGAGTGTCGAACGACAAGCTGAAGAGGTGGACAAAGTGAAGCGTTCGGAGTCGGGAATGATCGTCGACCCGGTGACGATCCGTCCTGATCGTCCGGTACATGAAGCGTTGCAGGTCATGGAGCGATTTCACATCAGTGGCGTTCCGGTGGTGGATGAGGATGGACACCTGGTCGGGATCATCACAAACCGCGATCTCCGTTTTGAGACACGTTTCGACATCCCGGTGTCAGATGTAATGACCAAGCAACCGCTGGTGACCGTTCCGGTTGGCACAACACTGGACCAGGCAAAAGCAGTTTTGCAGAAACATCGCATCGAGAAGTTACTTGTTGTAGACGACGATAAACACATCAAAGGGCTGATCACGGTCAAGGACATTCAGAAAGCAATTAAGTACCCAACTGCGGCGAAAGATGATCTAGGTCGTTTGCGTGTTGCTGCTGCGATCGGGGCGACCGGTGATTATCGAGAACGAGCCGCGGCACTCGTGGAGGCTCGCGTGGACTGCCTGGTGATCGACACGGCCCATGGTCACTCCACACGTGTGATCGAAGCAGTGAGAGAAACAAAGCGGCAGCATCCGAATACCGATTTGATTGCCGGCAATGTTGGCACAGAAGAAGGCGCCAGGGAGTTGATCGAAGCTGGAGTCGATGCAATCAAAGTTGGCATTGGACCAGGCTCAATCTGCACGACGCGAGTTGTTACTGGCGCAGGTGTACCTCAAATTACGGCAATCTCTTCCTGCGTGAAGGCGGCGCGTGGAACCGGAGTTCCGGTGATTTCGGACGGCGGTGTGAAGTTTTCCGGGGATGTGGCAAAGGCAATCGCGGCTGGCGCCGACGTGGTGATGATTGGTTCGCTCTCCGCAGCTACCGAGGAAGCTCTAGGCGAAGTGATTCTGTTGCAGGGACGTTCGTTCAAAACTTATCGAGGCATGGGATCGATTGGAGCGATGCGCGAAGGCTCACGAGATCGATATGCCCAAGACCCTTCACAGATTGAGTCGAAACTCGTGCCGGAGGGAATTGAAGGACGTGTTCCTTACAAAGGAACGCTGGCGGAGATGGTCACGCAGCTTGTCGGCGGACTGCGATCGGGTATGGGCTACACGGGATGTCTTAACATCGGTGAGTTCCAGGAGAAGACAAGGTTCCTGCGAATAACTTCTGCGGGGTTGAAAGAATCACACGTCCACGACGTGATCATTACCAAGGAAGCCCCGAACTATCGGTTGGAGTAACCTCCTGAAGTAACTAAGCGCAAAGCCAAGTACTAAACTAAGTGCAAGTAAGGAAGGATGTTTTACTCCCGCTGCTAACCAGGCATCTGCTCTGGCCAGTGAGCGGGAGTAAACCACCCTTCCTTACTTGTACTTGGTTAAGTCTAACTTGAACTCCTGGAGACATATTTATCGGACAGGTGTATGACTGTGATTGATTTCAGTCGACGCGTGTATCATCTTTTACGGAACATGCATCGCGAATGAGGCGGCATCCGGCTTGCCGACAGTACGCCTTCTAATATGTCGAATAGAAAAGCGATAATAATTTCAAACCCCAAAACGGGACGGTACGTGTCCCGACGTCAAAGTATCGAAGAGTTAGTGTCGAACTTGACCTCACTCGGATTGGACGTAGAACTAAAACTAACGGCGGGTCCCGGCGACGCAACCAGGATAGCGGCGAAAGCTGCAAATAATGGAAGTACTGACGTGATTGTCGCGGGTGGCGATGGAACCATCAACGAGGCGATTCAAGGAATGATGGGTACTGGAGCACGACTCGGAATCCTACCGCGCGGCACTGCAAATGTCCTGGCTCGCGAAATCGGGCTGCCGATGAAGATCGATGAAGCAATCGCAGTGGCCGCTCGCGGGAAGTCGCGTCGAGTTCACTTCGGAGTTGCAATCGACGAAACGAACAACACTCAACGTTACTTTGCCCTAATGGCGGGAATAGGTCTCGACGCTTCGGTTGTAAGACGCGTCGATCCGCGACTCAAAAAGCGAATCGGCAAAGGTGCGTTCTGGTTATCGGGTTTGAGTCATCTCGCTACCTGGAACCCACGTCCATTTAAACTCGAGATCGACGGCGAGACGTATAACGCTACTTTCGCGGCAGTCGGCAAGGGAGCGCGCTATGGTGGCGACTTAATGATCACACCGCGCGCTCGACTCGATGAGCCGCAGTTTGAAGTCTGCATCATCGACACGTTGAGCCGATTTCGTTATTTACAGTTCTTGTCTTATGCGATGCGTGAGGGTATGCCTCGGGATAAACAAGGTGTACGGTTTATCAAGACTACCAAAGTGAGAGCGATTGGTGACGCTGCCGTCCAGGTAGATGGCGAGCTCAGCGGGCAGTTGCCAATGAGGTTTGAAATATCGCCCCATTCGCTAGAGGTGATCGTCCCCTAATGTCCGCTCCGATGTCCGACATGCTTTAGCTTGTCGTGACTTCAAATAAACGACAGAGATCTCCCTTTCCTCACCGAACCCAAGAAGTCCAAGTTCCGATTTTGTTTCATCACGACAAGCTAAAGAGCTTCTTGCAAAACTCTCATTCTCCCCGTGCTTCAGCTCGGGGTACAGGTGCCGCTTAAATCCAGGGAACCGTTTCAACGGTTTGCCGCGGTGAACATATCTCAGCTGCGGGCTCCACGTCGTTGCCTCGTTTACTTGCATTTCGACACTCTCATGCTGCGGGCTAAACGTAAGTCGTCAAGAACGTCAAACCGTTGAAACGGTTACCTGGATTTAAGCGGCACCTGTACCCCGAGCTAAAGCACGGGGAGAATGAGAGTTTTGCAGGAGGCTCTCTAAAGCATATCGGACATTAGGCATTAGCTCCCGCTCAACCACGCCGCCCGCAACTTCTTCTGCTCTGCCGTCGCCGCTGGTCGCTCTTCAATCTTAAACTCAACCCTGTCGGGCTGGCCCAACACCAGTTGGGTCTTGATTGTCTGCCTGTTGCGCTTCACTGTAATTGGAACTGAATCACCTGACTTGTATCGCGCAAGCGTAGTCAGCCACGTATTCCGGCCCACTCTTCTGCCAGCAAGTTCGACTAGCTCGTCCCCACTCTGTATCCCGGCATTTTCGGCAGGTGAGTTAGACCGAATGCCTTCGATCATTGCGCCACCATCAAAGTCAACACGCAAACCTGCATCGAATGGTTCT
>QHXL01000042.1:0-492 GCA_003222935.1 Acidobacteriota bacterium | reverse complement strand
AACTTCTCCGGACTCCTAACATACCGATCGAAAAACTCAGTAAGATCAACGCCGGAGACCTGCGTAGCTACACGCTGCAGATCCTCAACGTGATAACCACGACCACGCAGGTAGTAACTATTGTTAGGACTCTTCAAATAGAATTCGTCATACATCGCTCGCATTACATCATCGAGCGATTTCTTCCCGCCGGTTCGCCCGCGCATTAACAAATCCAGAACCATACCGACCAACTCGCCTTTCGGGTAATAGCTGATCGCGGTGTTTTCAAGGTTTGTCTTTTGCGCGTGAGGCGCGTCGTCAATAAATGGAGCATATAACGACGCATCTTCAGCACTCTGCAAACGACTCCCGGGCGCATTTTCAATACCGCTGATAGTTCGACTTTCGCGACGAAGGAAGCGCGCATCATCCCAAAGCCCCGCCCGTCGCAGCATCACGTGCCCGTAATAATTCGTAAAACCTTCGGCAACGAAGAGTCCTCGAGTGCTG
>QHXL01000041.1 GCA_003222935.1 Acidobacteriota bacterium | reverse complement strand
TACACGGTTCGAACGATCAAGGGATGTTTACCCCGTAGGATTAGCGCCGTAAAACCTTCGGCTGATCCGCTTAACAAGAGGGAGTCTCCAGCAGATCCGTTTCTCAATAACCACTGCGATTCACCAATGTGACGAGGAAGAATTAGTCCCGCTCGCCATCCTAACGACGCCAGAAGACTTTCATACTCGGCGAGTATTGCCTTCTTGACGCCTATAACCAGGTATCGATCTCGACCCTGCGAGTCTTTCTGAAGACGCTCTTTCGAGACAGACAACTCATCCAGCTCGGCACCGAAGCCGCGTTCGATTTTCCACTTTAGAACGTCTTGCAGTTCGGCACTGGATTGAGCGGGGCTATCCATTGTTAACACCAGTGTTCGACTGGTTGCTTCAGGCAAACTTAGCGACCAACGTTTCTGTCGTAGCAAACCGGCGCTGGTGGCAAGTTCGCCAAGGACAGCGGCTAGCTGACCTGGATTCTCGATGTTGGGTTCATCAAAACTCGGCTTGATGATCGACTCGGAAAGATTAAAAGTTGCCGCACGCTTAACAGTGCACGAGTTGCCACGTCCTCTCTCGAGATGGACCACGGAGGCGGTTCCCTTATCAAGCCCGATTGCTGTTGCGGGATACCAGGGTTGGACGAGTTTGGAGATGAGATTTGCCATCGAGGTTATTGATGATTGCAGATTTCAGATTGAAGATTTTTCAATTTGAGTGAGCTCAAGCCACACAGCCAATCTGAAATCTGCAATCTGCAATCTTAAATGTTCACCATTCACTATACGGAGTTCCTTCAGTTGAGACTTCTGATGAACTACTGTGAATGTCTGTCATTCCAGACTGTCCGTCGGTTGATGTTGGATCTTCGCCGGTAGTGATGGCCCAATCCGTTCCTCCAGTAAAGGGATCAACTGGAACTTCACGCATGTATCCTTCGGTGGCGAGTTCTTCCAGCGACTGTGGCAGGCGACCCTTGTCGGCGGCGAACTGATCGATTAATGAACGCATAGTGCGCAAGTCATTTCTCAATACAGCTTCACGAGTTGCGACGATGGTCCGTTGATACTGTGGCAAAGTAATGGCCGCCAGAATGATGATGATCGAAATCACGACCATCAGTTCAAGCAACGTAAAGCCCCGCGCAAGAATTCGAGCCGTCCGCTTTTCTTCGAACCTACCAATCACTGTACTGCTCCCCATTTAGCGCTTTGGCTTTCGACTTCGACCGCACATCAAAGACGTTCTCACCGCCCCAGGACGTCGTGTCAGAGGCGTCGTAACACGATTTGAATTCCCAATCAGCTTTGCCGGTCATCGGGTCGATAGGCAGTTCGCGCAGGTAAACTTTTTTCTTTGTCGCCAACTGCGAGTTCAAGACTGAACTGCTATCACCTGGTCGCGTACCTGTAGATTGCAGACCTTGTCCGCCCTGACCTCCGCTGGCGCGTGGTACCACATTGACGCCCTCAATCAATGTCTCAAGTGTTGGCGGAAAGTGATCAGGATTATCGACTCCAAAAATCGTGCAATCACTAATCACTACTTTACTGCGCGGATCGATAAACATTTGTTGCTGTTGCTGGCCTCCACCTTGTTGCGGCGAAGTAAGGCCACCGGTACAAACCATTCCAATCGTGTCTCGGTGAAAATCGTCAATAGCCGATCTCATCTGACGAAGAGCGTCTCGCAACTGCTGCTCTTTTTGACGTCGTACCGCAACTTTCACCATCGGAATAACGCCAATAGTCAGAATGGAAAGCACAGTCACGGTGATCACGAGTTCAATAAGAGAGAACCCTCGATCATTCTCTCCAGACAACAAAGTAAAGCGGCGACCAGTAGATTTAGGACTGCCCACCCAGTCGCCGCGTTCTTTTGAGGCCGCGTTGTGCCTGTAAACTGTTCCGAACATCTTACTGCTTAACGATTGCCGATCCATGCAAGACGCGAGTAGTTACATCGCGAGCGTCGGTGGCTACGAGATGCACAGTCTCTTCATCAAAAATCAAAGTACTGCTGCCTGCACCAACAGCCTCAACTTCGATGATCAGCAATTCACCTGTTCCTTTGATTGAAGCTTTATTATTCAAAGCTGAAATCGAGACCAAACAAACGCCACCCGTGGCATCGATCGACTGGCCGAAGGTCGCGGAGCTTGCTTGATCACTAATTAGCGAGCCTGCCGAAATGGTGTTCACTTTCAGCACCTTCGGATCGAATCGCAACGCCAGCAAAGCAAGACTCAACGATACGTCGGAGTTTAACTGAACGATGTAACGCTTCTTCTCACCAACCTTCAAAACACTGTCGGCTTCAACAAAGCTGAGTTGCGCTACACGATTAGTGCCTGACTTAACATTCAGTGACGCCTCGGTAGTAGCAGGCATACTCGAGAGAACTGCGTTTTGATTGCCGGCTGGACTGGTGTTGACTGCCGCTACTTCCGCCGCTGCACGCTCACTAACCAGTGATTTCGGTGCTGGAATAAAAGACTGCAACTCGTCTACCGGCTCCGATCTCCTCGTGTCGGCACCCACAGCTGCGGGTTGTTTCACAGCAGGCGTTGCTGCAGCAAACCCTGTAGCTCCTGGAATATTGAGTGGAGTTGAGTCGTTATTAGCAGAGACAACAGCTGTTGTTTTGGGAGCAACTTCCAATGGCGTGCTCTGCATTACAGCCGTTGTCTTCGGCGCGACTTCCACTGGCGCGTCGGGCAGCTGAACGTTTGCATCACGCGGTATCGCACGAGCCGCGGCAATCTGATCTTCGCGGTCTGCTTCACGAACCATCTCCGCCAGTAGTCCTGTTGTTGGAGACTGCAAGGTACCACTCGGTCGCATCTCTTCGTCACGTGGAGTTACCGTCGGGGCACGAAGCACTCGAGGCGTAACAGAAATCACGATGTCTATCTGGCGATTATTTCTGGTAGGCGAAGTGAATAGACGACCAACGATCGGCAAGCCACCCAGAACCGGGAGACCGGCGCGTCCGGTAGTTTGCACATCCGTAGAGACGCTCGCGAGCATCATGGTGCGGTTGTTTTGAACCCGAGCGGTTCCCGTAATTGTTCGTTCAATAAACGTTGGGGTTAAGGTACTGGCGCCAAGAACATCCTTCGACTCGATGTTCATCTTCACCTGCACATCGAGGTTCGGAAATACTTGCGGCGTAAACTTTAGCGTCAAACCCGTGGGTTCATAGTTAATAACTGGAAAACCACCGGTGGGAAAACCGCCCGTACCTGTCGACGGAGCTCCTGTTTGCACACCAAACGGATAAGCTTGCGCTGTTTGAACCGGCACGCGTTGACCGATGCGCGCGGTTGATTCTTCACCATTGAACGCATGCACCTGAGTGGACGCGATCAACCTTGTGTTGTCTCGACTTTGAAACGCGGTGAAAACGGATTGAGGAATAACAAGAGCAGCAGCCAGCGCCGTTGGCACCGACCCAACAAAGGCTCCCAAATTTACGCCCCGGCCGGCACCGCCATTGATAATACCGTTGTCAGTTAGGAGCGAAAAACCGGGCGATCCGCCGATGCTGAATGTACCACTGGTGCCGGGAGTGCCGACCTGATTTCCAAACTGAAGCAAGTCGTTCTTCGAAACTTCATAAATGCTCACATCCATCACGACTTCAGCACGATCTTTATCGATACTTTGCAGTAGATCGCCGATCAAGCGAACGTTCTCCGCTGTGTCACGGACGGTCAAACTGTTGGTAGCGTCGTCGGGCACTACGATCGTCTGGGGCCTGCCAACTGAAGGAGGAATAGCTTGCTGCACTAACGTGCGCGCATCAGTCGGCTTCATGTTCGACAAGAAAAATGTTCGCAGCACCAACTGTTGATACTGTGGACGACGACCTTGATCGGCAACGAGGATCGTTCGGCGACTGAGTTTCTGAAAGAACAAACCTTCCTGTAGAAAAATGTAGTCGAGGGCTTGGGCGGTCGTCACATCGCGCAGGTTGATGTCGAGCGGTCTGGATTGGGCAAACGACTGCCGGTCAAAAATCACATTCAAATTTAGTTGTTCGGCAAGACTACGGATGAAAGGCTTGAGGTCGCCCTGGTAGTTAATCACACGCATCTGCGTCGGGCCTGACTGCTCGGTGGTTTGCGAAGTAGGAGCATATGTGCCCTCGAGCGGTTCACCGGTCTTCGCACCTGTGGGTGTATTTCGTCCTTCCTTCACACCCTGCATTCTGAGCATTCGCTCCATCTCCGACACTGCCAACTCATTAACCGGATCGTACCCATATGCCTGGCGGAATGCGTTGTAACCTCCGACAAAGTCGCCTTGCTCCGCGAGTGATCGACCCTGCTGCATGTACGTCTGGGAAGCATTGAAACTCGCCCGACGAAAGTGCATCTGGTATTCCATGTTCGAAGGATCAGCGGCAACGGCAAGTGTGAACTCCTGGGCGGCTTTGTCCCATTGCTGAGCATTCTCGTAATCAATGCCGCGCCTAAAATTCTTGTCACCTTTTTTCGCGAAAGCAGTCAGCGGCAGCGACAACATACTGATGGCCAGAATTAGAGAGATAATTGTTCGAGTTCGCATGTTTTTTCTCATTGTCGATCTAGTCGGGAGGTGGACAGATTCAGCGGAGTAATAATGCCGCCGTGGCGTATAAGATGCAAGATCAGGCCGCCCGATTTCCTTACACGCAATAAAGAAAGTTCAGTTCCGCAAAACAGTGAAGTTTTGAGAGTTTTTTTGACCTATTTGCCGGCACTCAACTCCGCGACAAATGTCACTCGGTTAATTTCGTGCAAAGTCGAAATTCCAGCAAATACCTTCTGCAAAGCCGACTCACGAAGACTCAACAACCCTTCGGCTTCAGCCGCACGACGCACTTCGGAACCAGGTCGTCGCTCGACGATCATCTCGCGAATATTGTCGGAGAGATCCAGTAACTCATGAATGGCGGTACGACCTCTGTACCCGGTGTGATGACACGCATCGCAGCCTACATTGCTATAAAAGGGATGCTCACGATACTGAGTTGGTTCTAAACCCGACTCAGCTAACTCGACATCGTCCGGTTTATACAGACGCTTACAATACGGACACAACATCCTGATGAGTCGCTGCGCAAGCACGCAGTTTAGCGACGAAACGAAGTTGTATGGCTCGACACCCATGTTCAGAAATCGACCAATAACGTCAATGACGTTGTTAGCGTGAACTGTCGTAAAGACCAGGTGGCCGGTTAGTGCTGACTGGATAGCAATTTGAGCAGTCTCAGTGTCACGAATTTCGCCGACCATGATTTTGTCGGGATCGTGACGAAGGATTGAACGAAGGCCTCGATCGAAGGTTAGCCCCTTCTTCTCGTTAACCGGTATTTGAGTGATTCCATGTAGCTGGTACTCAACCGGGTCTTCGATGGTGACTATCTTGTCCTCTTCATTTCGGATTTCGTTTAGAGCGGCGTACAGCGTTGTCGTCTTACCGGAGCCGGTTGGCCCGGTTACCAACACCATCCCGTACGGCTCAGCAATGTAGCGGCGGAATTTGCGCAAGTCTTCTTCCGCGAAGCCGACAACATTGAGATTGAGATTCTTAAACTCTTCGTTGATCTGTTCCTTATCAAGGATACGAATTACGGCGTCCTCGCCATGAATCGTCGGCATGATTGAAACGCGGAAGTCGACATTTCGACCTTTGTAACGCACGCGGAACCGACCGTCCTGCGGGACGCGACGCTCAGCGATGTCCAGTTCGGACATTACCTTGATACGCGAAATCAATGTTTGGTGATAAGCGAGATCGATTGGATCAACTTTCGCGTAAAGCGCGCCGTCAATTCGAAACTTGACTTGCACCTCGGTGTCGCGAGTTTCGATGTGGATATCAGAAGCTCTCGACTCCATCGCGTTATAGATAATCGTGTCGACGAGTTTGATGATCGGCGACATTTCAGAGTCTGTCGCTAACCTGTCGAGGTCGAGCACCTCTTCACCGTGTTCGGTTTCCCTGACTAAAGAGATTCTGAAACCTGATGCTGCCTCCTGTAGAACTCGTTGGGTCGTGTCGCCTTTGCGAAGTACAACTTCGACTGCGCCCGCCGTAGCAACATTCGGAACGATACGAGTCCGGAGGGTGCTCGAAAGTTCATCCAGGCGCTCCAGATCGGTCGGGTCAGCCATTGCGATGTGCAGACCTTTTTCATCGCGCTTCAGCGGGACGAACTGGTGTCGCACCATTAAATCGACAGGCACTTCGGTGAAGAGTCGGTAGTCGATCGGCGATTCTTTATCGTGTGGAAGTAACTCAACGAAAGGCAGCCGATACCTTCGAGCGAGATCGCGAGCAGCCTTTACCTCAGGTGGTAAATGCTCGTCGAGGTCGCCGGTAAGCGGCGGTTTGTTAGTAGAGATTTCGTTTTCTGACAATTCCTTCATAAATGCCTCGTCTCTTCAGCGACCGCCTGTGATGCTGGCTCCACCCGAAATCGACTGAATGATCGGAAGGTAAATTGCGAGGAGGATCGTTATCACGACGCCACCCATCACAATCAGAATCGCAGGCTCCAGGGTGGTGGTCAACTGCTCGAGGCGAACCTCTGATTCAGCGTCATAGAAGACCGCAACTTCATCCAACATCTCCCGCAAACTTCCCGATCTCTCACCAATGCCGATCATGTCGATAGCCAGGGGAGGCAACCAGCCTGCGAATTCGAGGCTTTCGGTAAATGAACGACCTTCGCGAATCATCGGTAGAATTGAAGAACTCCGACGGCGCAGTTCAAGATTCGTGATCGACTCCGAGGCGATCTCCCAGGATTCAACGAGAGTAATACCACCTGCTAAAAGGGTTGCTAAAGATCTAGTGGCCTGCGCGACCGACAGTTGAACAGAGAGATTCCCGGCAAGCGGGATCTTAAGACACCAGGCGTGCGCGACCACAAGAACAACAGAATCGTCCCCCCAACTATCAGTGGACCAAACCAGATCACATTCGTAGAAAGCCAACGCGATAGTCCAACGACGATTTGTGTAACTGTGGGGAGTTCGTTTCCAAATCCTGAAAACAGGTCAGACATTCTCGGCACTACGTAAACGGTCAAGAACGTGACCATGCAGGCCGACGCAAAAAGCAGGAAGAGTGGGTACGCCAACGCCCCACGAATTTTCCGGCGCAACGCGACGTTGCGTCTCATGTAGGTGACGTAGCGATTGAGAACGTCGTCAAGTGCACCCGAGCGCTCGCCTGCGAGAATTGACGCCGTATAGATTCGAGGAAAGATAGGTCCCTGCGAAGCAAAGGCTTGGGAAAGTGCCGCACCTCCGCGAATCTGTTCTTCGACATCGCCCAAAACACTGCGCAGGCGAGCGGATGCCGCACGCTTACGCAACATCGTGATTGCTTGAAGTATCGGGATGCCCGCTCTGAAGAGCGCTGCGAGCTGCTGATTGAATAGAAGAAAGTCGTTGGCCTTAACCCGGGCATGACCACCGGAGCGACCAAACTGAGTGAGAGCTGCGACACCTGATGTTTTAGGAGGTGTGACATTAAAAACGCGAAAGCCCTCACGCTCCAAACGTGCGCGTGCCTCATTAACTCCCTGCGCCTCAACTGTACGTGTTACGACTTCGCCTGCAGGAGTTCCTAATCGACAAATAAACTCGGCCATATATTGATTATTTCCGAAACGGGAGTGAGCAAATTTGAGTATAACACGCGAGTCAGAACTCGACTCGTCGGGGTAGCGCCGGGCAGGTCAACAGCGTTTCGATTTCACTTTACCCCGGTATCTCTCGTGCAATGATTCGCTCGGAGGTCCGGAAAGGCGTGCGAACCGATCGCAAGCCAGGGGTCGTACACGCTTGATTGCTAACTAAGTTTCACAAAGATGGGACTTTGATGGACTATGGACCAATTTCACCGTAGAGTGCGCGTTACTTAATGTTAAGAGGTTTTCTACTATGAAGGAGCATCATTTGTGAGCACCCCAAAGCCTGTCGAACAACCCGCACAAGTTGCCATGCTGCAACTGATCAGCGGTTTCTGGATCTCGCGCGGTGTTTTTGTCGTTGCAAAACTTGGCATTCCCGATCTACTCGCAAGTGGCGCGAAAACCGCCGAAGAGTTAGCTCAACTTACTGACGTCCACGCCCCGTCGCTGTTCCGTATCTTGC
>QHXL01000608.1:2072-3849 GCA_003222935.1 Acidobacteriota bacterium | reverse complement strand
TGTTGCATCGCGGTATGTTGCTGTTTGTAGTGCTTTTCGAAAATAGCTTGATCCCGCAGACGAAAGTCACCCGACAGATCAATAGCCTTCACGTTCGCGGGCAGAGAGGGAACGAGGTCCATTGCCTGGCCGTGTGGAAGCGCGAGAAACACGCAATCGAGCTCCGCCAGCTTATCCTCCTCTTGTGAAGCCAGGCTAAACTTAAGATCAGTTAAACCGGCAAGATTGCGATGCACTTCTGGAACAGGCTTTCCGGCTTGCTCGTTCGCAGTGACAAAAACGATCTCGGCGTCTGGATGAAAGAGAAGTATGCGCAACAACTCCGAGCCGCCATATCCGGAGCCACCGTAGATCCCGATTTTGATCTTGTTGTTCATTCTTACTTCTCTCAGCGAATGTCCGATAAACTTCAGTTTGTCGCGATCACCACCAGAAGCCCTCTAGCTAACATCACGACAAACTAAAAAATTTATCGGACATTTAAGAGAATCACAGAGTTAGACCAACTCTTTAACGCCAATCTTATTCTTTACTAACTCGAACAACGCCGATCCTTCACGTCGTGCGTTAGCGGCCGGCACATTAAACTCATCGCGGATGTAGTCTTCGCCCATCGTTGAGTCAGTGACAGAACCGGAGATCACATCAACCTCAACACCGCGCCGTCGCAACAACTCAATCCCACCCCAGGCGCCCACATAGTCAGACGCGCAAAAGACAAGAGCTGCCGTCGCTTCACGGAGTTCAGGATCGACAAAGACAGTATCGACTGAATAGCCACCGAGAATTCCGTCGCCAAGCTCGATCACGATCAAGTCCGGTGATACTTCGTTGAGGCGCGCAATGATCGCCTTTGCTGTTGGCGCAAGATCGCCGATATCGACGGTCGAGGGCAGACCACAGTCGAGAAAACTTGCCGTCGCAATTGCGCCGTGGTCAGCCATGTTCATGGTGTCGCGCAAACAGGCTACGCCGGAGAGCTTGGCGGCCGCGACTTTCATTCCCGCGCGAGTGGCTTGTTTGATCAGTTCGGTAGCTGCATAGGTCTTTCCACTGTTCATACATGTGCCGGCAATCAGCACCAGCGGCGCCGATTCGCCGAGCGAATTCTTTGGTGGAAGCGCAGCGTCGGAAATATTCCGTATCTCGCCAGCTTCATTGGCCGCAAAACCGATCACCTGAAGTTTGATGGCATCGCCAAGACTCGAATGGTGACCCGTGCAGCAACCGATTACGCCACCCATATTCAGCAGGTGTAACCCATCGCCAACCTTGACCGACGCCGGTACATCACCAACAAAGCCTTTCAATGCACGCCGACGGCCGAGTACGCCGATCAGTAGATCACCCGGATTGATCTTGGCCAGGCGACCCGTCGGCAACTCGAGCATGTTGTAGGTCGCACTATCAGTCAGCGCGCGTACAACGACCACATCACCTGCGCGAGGTGTTCCAGAAAACGAAACGACCGCAACAGTTTTGGCGAGACCCAACGGCGATGTCGCCGAACCAATCTTGTCTACGTCAATTACTTTAAGCTCTGTTTGTTGTGTCATCGCATTCTCCTTGTCCGACGAACTTCAGTTTGTCGAAACTTCAACTAGCAATATCTCGACAAACTAAAGTTCGTCGGACATTCGCTCGGTTACCGTCCGCCTCCCAGTCGCAAGCGCAGGGCATTCAACTTAATAAACCCTTCAGCGTCGCGTTGGTTGTACACAGTGTCAGCCTCGAACGTCGCAATATTCTCGTCATACAACGAATGCGGTGAACGACG
>QHXL01000608.1:0-2052 GCA_003222935.1 Acidobacteriota bacterium | reverse complement strand
CATCGCCGGTGACAGTGGTTTGCGTTTCGTCGATAAACTTGCGCATTAGTTTGAATTCAGGCGCAAACCAGAAGCCGTAATAGACGTTCTCGGCAAACTTCACGCCCAGCGAGTCGCGCAAATGCATGACTTCACGATCCATCGTGATCGACTCGAGCGCCCGATGGGCCACCTGCAAGATCGTCACGCCGGGGGTTTCATAAACGCCGCGCGACTTCATTCCGACAAAGCGATTCTCAACAATATCGACGCGACCAATTCCATGCTCGCCACCCAGCTTATTTACTGTTTCCAGCAGCGTAACCGGATCGAGTTTCTGACCGTTTACCGCAACCGGTTCGCCCTTCTCGAACGACACCTCGACATACTCGGCTTCCGCCTTCGCCGTCTCCGGCGAACGTGTAAGTTGAAAAATATTCTCAGGCGCCTCGGCCCATGGGTCTTCGAGAATTCCACCTTCGTAAGAGATGTGCATCAGGTTAGCGTCCGTCGAATAAGGCTTTTCGGCTGTGGCCGTGACGGGGATATTGTGTTCTCGGGCGTAAGCAATAAGGTCGAGGCGGCCTTTGTAGTTCCATTCGCGCCAGGGCGCGATAACCTTGATGTCAGGTTGCAGCGCGTAATAGGTAAGTTCGAATCTAACCTGGTCGTTACCCTTGCCGGTAGAGCCGTGTGCTACTGCATCAGCTCCTTCCTGTTGCGCGATCTCGATCTGGCGTTTGGCAATCACTGGACGTGCGAGTGAAGTGCCCATCAGGTAGACGCCTTCGTAAACGGCATTGGCTTTAACGGCCGTCCAAACGTAGTCGCGTACAAACTCTTCGCGGAGGTCTTCGACGTAGAGCTTTGAAGCACCCGTTGCGTGGGCCTTTTCCTCGAGACCGGAAAGTTCGGCGCCCTGGCCAACATCGGCGCAATAGCAGACGACTTCACACTGGTAGTGTTCCTTAAGCCAGTGAAGCATTACGGAAGTGTCGAGCCCGCCCGAGTAGGCGAGGACTATCTTGTTGATCTTTTTGGTTGCAGTCATAGTTTGATTTTTGATCTTTGTATTTTAGTGCTTTGTACTTATCGCAAATCCATGTTGCCTGGTGTCACTGAACTTCTTAGCTTGCGAACAAAGCACAAAGATCAAAGCACCAAGCTCATCTTTCAAATATTTTCCAAATCTTCTTAATCGTCGTCCGTTGCTCTTTCGCCTCGCGGACCGCTATGAATATCGTGTCTTCGCCGGCAATCGTACCGACTATTTCTGGAATTGTTGCTGCATCAATTTCAACTGCGACACCCGAGGCCAGGCCGGGAATTGTTCTCGCAACTATCAGCACATCTCCTGCGTGGTCTAAACTCAGCAATCCGCGCGTTGCGGGACCGTTTTTCATCGGCAACGTGTAATGTCCACGTTGTTTGACTACGCCCAGCTCTTCGAGATCACGAGAGACACTCGATTGAGTCGCAGGCACTCCGGAAATCTCAAGCAGCGAACGTAAATCTTCCTGCGTACCGATCGGTTTGGCCTGAATCAGACCCAGAATCTTCTGTTGTCGCTCGCGTTTCTGCATTCTCAAAACAGCAGCGTTATGCATTCACCTTGCATAATCAATGCATAGATGCATAAACTAGCATGATAGTTGGATATGGTCAAATGTCCGCTATGCTTCAGAGGCTCTTGCAAAATAGTGCAAGTTGGGAAGGGCGGTTTACCCCCGCTGGCCTGGCTAAAGGAACCTCGATGTGGCTTTTTACTCAGGCCAGCGGGGGTAAACCGCCCTTCCCAACTTGCGCTGAATTTCAAACTCCTTTTTTGCTGGTACTGACTTTTGCAAAAGGCTCTTCAGCTTGTCGTCGAGCTTGTCGCGGGAGAGGTTAGGCCCTCAAACAAACCACTTAGGAAAAACGCTAATGGCTGATTCGAAAAATCTTTGGGGTGGAAGGTTCAAGGGAAAGGCGGACCCAGGTTTTGCTGCCTTCAACAATTCCTTTCGCTTCGACCGACGACTCTTCGAGGCTGACGTCAACGGCAGCATCGCGTACTGCCGCGCCCTGGTGGGC
>QHXL01000040.1 GCA_003222935.1 Acidobacteriota bacterium | reverse complement strand
CCTCTGTCGGATTCATTGTTCGACCTGTTGAAACTTTGCAAGCATCTCTACGAGGAGACGAGCGGCGCTTTCGATATCACGTCTGGTCCATTGACTCGCTGTTGGGGATTCTTAAGAAGAGAAGGTCGTCTACCGTCACCAGCTGAAATCGAACTAGCGCGTTCCCTAGTTGGCAGCGACAAACTACTCTTCGATGAACAAGCAAAAACGATCCGCTTTGCGAAACCCGGTATCGAGATCAACCTGGGAAGCATCGGCAAGGGGTATGCGTTAGATAGCGCAGCCGGGTCGCTCGGAAACATCGTCCGCACCGCGCTCCTCAATGCCGGCGCCAGCAGTATGCGGGCAGTTGGCGACGGTGAACGTGAAGAAGGTTGGGTTGTTGGTTTACGTCATCCGCGATCGAAATTCAAAAGGTTTGGAGTTCTGCGTCTGCATGATTGCGGTTTGTCGACGAGTGGAAGTGAAGAACAGTTTTTTGTTCACGAAGGTAAACGGTACGGTCACATAATTGATCCTCGAAATGGCTGGCCCGCTCAGGAAGTAGCGAGCGTAACGGTGGTTGCGCCGAGCGGCGCATTGAGTGATGCACTCGCGACGGCGTTTTATGTGGGTGGTCGTGAACTTGCCGAAGCGTATTGCGCAACTCAGCCCGAAGTGTTGGTGGTTATGCTCGAAGCGAGCTCGACAGTTCCCGTTGTGATTGGGCGAAGTTCCGGTTGTGATGGCTTGAGAGATTTCTAAGTCCCTTGTTTGGTGGAGCCGATGAGTGAAAATCTAAATCGATTGTCGTCCTTTCAGCAGTTTGCCCTCGTTGCCCTGCGCACTGTGATTGGTTGGCACTTTCTCTACGAGGCCTACTACAAGATTGCATCACCGGCGTGGAGTCCTGTTGGTGGTCCGTTAACGCCGTGGACATCTGCCGGATATTTGAAAGGCGCGACTGGTCCCTTGGCGAAGTTGTTCCAGAAGCTGGTCAACGCGGGCTGGACTCTGTCGCTTGATCGCTCGGTGAAAGTCGCGTTGCTGCTGATCGGGTTGAGTTTGTTGCTGGGGTTGTTTACCCGTTACGGTGCAATTGCCGCGCTTTTCTTCTTGAGTTTGTTTTATCTTTTGTACGTCCCAACTGTGGGGGTGCCGCAGCCTAACGCGGAAGGAACGTACTTGATAGTGAATAAGACGCTGATCGAAGCATTTGCTGTGATTGTCCTGTTGGCGTTTGATACTGGCCGAATTGCGGGACTGGATTTGTTGTTGCGTAGGAAGCGTAGCGTTATAGCTTAGTCTTCTCTTGTGTCTCCCGAGTCTAGCCCGGTGCAGTAGCCCGACTGTCAAGGAGGGCTCAACGACCTCCAGCTACTCTCTGGCCCACTTAAGCCCTCCTTGACAGTCGGGCTACTGCACCGGGCTAGACTCGGGAGACACAGAGGATACACAGAGAAATACCTATTGAAGGAGTTGAGTTATGAACCTTACTGAAGAGCAAAAAACTGTCGGGCGCAGAAACTTTCTTAAAGCTGTTGCCGGGGTTCCCGCGCTCGTTGCGCTGGGCGGCGCGGCGATCACTCGTGGGCCCGTAAAAGGTGGCCCAGTCAAGATCGCTCTGGTTGGTACGGGCGACATGGGGAAAGGATTGCTCGCTCAGTACCAGAAAGAGTTCTGCGACTTAAAAGCTTTGTGCGATCTGAATCCGAAACGTCGTGCTGCGCAGGTTGATGCGATGGTTAAGAAGGGTTGGCCCAAGCCGAACGAGTACGACAACTGGGAGGAGATGCTTCAGAAGGAAGATCTCGAAGCCGTGCATATCGCCACGCCTCTCTGGATGCACGCACCAATCGCCGTCGGGGCACTCAACGCAGGCAAGCATGTGCTCTGCGAAAAGATGATGGCCAAGAGTGCGGCTGAATGTCAGTCGATGATCGACGCAGCGAAGAAAAACAATCGTGTTCTCGAGATCGGTTATCAGCGTTACTACAACCCGATCTACCAGGCTGCGTATACGAACATCATCAAGCAAGGGTTGCTGGGAGACGTTTACCACGCGCGCTTGGCCTGGCACCGCAACGCTACGTGGAGAAAAACTGAGGAGACGCCGGCTGCTAATTTTGATCCGAGCCGCTGGGGTTACCCTGATTGGGAACACTTGCTGAACTGGCGCATGTACAAGAAGTACTCGGAAGGATTGTTGTGTGAACTCGGTAGTCACCAGGTGACCGCCGCAAGTTGGTTCTTTGATTCTCACCCAACGGGCGTCTACGTGAGCTCGGGAATCTATCGTTACAAGGATGGTCGCGAAGTGGCGGATCACGTCTACGCGACGTTTAATTACCCGGGAGACCGAACCGCGACGTTTTCAAGCATTCAATCGAATGCGTTCGATGAGAACTACGAAATGTTTATGGGAACCAAAGGTACGCTCATCATGACTCGCGAGTTGGAAGCTTATCTATTCCATGAAGGCGACGGAGCTCCGGCAAATACCAGGGTTGAGGTAAGCAGGCAGGGTCCAAGTCCAGTGGCTGACAGTTCAGCCAGTCAGCCAGCTGGAGCGACTCAAAGAACGGTGAACATGGGAGAGAGCATTGTGAACAAAGGCATTTCTTATCAAAACGAGATCGCCGAATTCTGCACTTCCATCAGAACAGGAGCTCCCGTTCGCTGCGGCGGCGAGAAGGCAATGGCGTCAGCGGTGGCGATTTTGACCGGTAACGTCTCCGCCGAGAAGGGGACTCGATTGGAGATTCCCGGACCAAGTAGTACTTAGGGAGTCCGAAGTGAGAATCATTTTCCAGATCTCATTTGACAGTATTCAGTTTTCAGTTCTTTGTCTGTTTAGGTCGCTAGTTTGGGGCTAACTGTGTCCGCCGCCCAATTCAACTGCCATCTGAAAAATGTCAAATGAGATCTGGAAATGCTTGGCTCCCCCTCTCAGAAGATTCTAATATGATCTTGTAATCTCAGAATGTTGTTGTGTATACTGCGCCGTCCGTAAAAGTCCTAACCCGTCAGTACAAAAGACAGTCCTTTAAAAACTTAACCGCTCCGTAAGGAGATTCCCAACTCGGGCCATTCTGGGAGGTACGTGTGTCCAGCAAACATTCAGCAAAAGTTGTGTGTTACGAAGGGAATGTTTGGATCTCACCGCGCCAGTTTTGGGGCTTGGTACGCGACGACATTATTGAATACCTCAGTGAGTTTCCTCTGACCGGGAGATTCAAAGGGCAACCTTCCGATTTTTTGGTTTCGGTAAATCACACCGTCCTCAGTCTGGCGTGTCCTGAGCATCGCCGGTCGGTGTTATTCTCAAAACGTTACACAAAGAAATAGTTTGGGTTTTTGCTTGTTGGGCTTATCGGCCAGGAGGACCGGCATATGCTGGAACTGATTCAGCCGATCTCTAAGAGGGATCAGGTCGTCAGAGCAATGAAGGAAGCGATTCTGTCCGGCACCATTGCACCCGGCGCTTCGATCGTAGAAAGCAAGATCGCGCAACAACTCGGGGCCGGCGTTCCGCTAATTAGGGAAGCTCTGATCGAACTTGAGCACCAGGGATTTGTTCAGCGAACTCCGTACAAAGGCACGACGGTAACAACGCTCTCCCCAGCCGATGTCCGACATATTTTTGCCCTCCGGGTTGAGTTGGAAGCACTCGCCATCGAGTGGGCCAAAGAGCACGCGACTGAAGCTGACCTGGAAAGTCTGCGTCACGAAATTCGCAAGATGTCCGACGCAGCAAAAGCGCTGGATCTGCCGCAGTTCTACGAAGGCGACCTGGCGTTCCACCGGAAAATTTGGAGTCTTTCAGGCAATCCTTATTTAGTAGACGCCCTCGAGCGTCTGGTAGTTCCTCTGTTCGCATTCTTTCTCATGCAGACCAGCAGGCAACAAGCGTCGTACGTTAATAGCGCGTGCATGCATGCGAAGATTGTCGATGCAATGCCTACGATAAGCGGAGTTGAGCTGCGCGAGATGTTCAAAGAGTCCTTGATTAATTGGAAAGACGATATGGTTTTGTTGCTGTTCGCCGAAGAAGCCGCAGATGGACGCAGTTAAACGTAGACACTGAAGACGGTTTGAATGTCTTCGTAATGAATCTGCGTACATCAGCGGCTGAATTACTTTTCGGTTTGGTTATTCGGGCTCCATTAGTTCTTCACCAAGACAAATGACGACTCATCAAACCGTTCTTCGCGCCCGAAATATTTACAAGTCTTACGATGGCGTCGACGCGCTTCGTGATGTGTCGTTTGAATTGCGTGCGGGTGAGGTTCACGCGCTGATCGGCGAAAACGGTGCAGGGAAGTCGACCCTGATCAAGATCATTACCGGGGCGGTTCAAGCTGACAGTGGCGAAATCGAACTCGATGGCAAAGTTGTGACGGGCAATTCCCCAGCGCAGGCGAAGGCCAACGGGATTGCCGCAATCTATCAGCAGCCGGCACTTTTCCCGGAACTATCCGTCGCCGAGAACATTTCAATCGGTCTTGAAGGTTCCGGTTCCTTTCGCCGGATAGATTGGAAACAGAGACGAGCGCGCGCGGCTTCCTTACTTGAACAAGTTGGTTCGAACATAGATCCCGATCGGGAAGTTCGCGAACTCAGCATGCCCGAGCAGCAGTTGATTGAGATCGCTCGTGCACTCGGGGCAAATGCTCGAGTGCTGATCATGGATGAGCCGACTGCATCGCTCGCCGAAGAGGAAACTCAAAATCTTTATCGTGTGATTGCGAAGCTGCGCGAAAGCGGAGTGGGGATTATCTACATCTCCCATCGACTTGAAGAGTTGTCGATCCTGGCCGATCGCGTAACGGTCTTGCGAGACGGTTCTTATGTCGACACTCGACCAATGGCGGGAATTGAGCGTCAGGAATTAATCCGGTTGATGGTTGGTCGCGAGTTGTCGGCGGTCTTTCCGAAAGTTGATACCGAACAGGGCGCCACTGTGTTGGAGTTGCGCGGAGTAGGTTGCCGCGCAAACGGAGTGAATGGAATTGATCTCGCTGTTCGTGCGGGAGAAATTGTCGGCCTCGCCGGTCTGGTTGGCGCAGGTCGCACGCAGCTGGCTCGCACAATTTTCGGTCTTGAAGTAGCTGACTCGGGTGAGATCAGATTGGGAGACAAGAAAGTTGTTATTCAGCAACCAGCCGACGCTATCGAGTTGGGTATCGCCTATCTGCCCGAGGATCGACGTCGACACGGCGTTGTTCTAGAGATGCCGATCGATGCCAATGTGACACTAGCCTCGTTAAATAAACTCGCAACCTGGTTTTCGTTCGATTCGAATAAGGAACGCACCATCGCGACGGATTATGTGCGACGCTTTGCGATCAAAACTCCCTCGCTTTTTGCACCTGTAACGACGCTCTCTGGTGGCAATCAGCAAAAGGTGGCGCTGAGTCGATGGCTGGAGATAAAGCCGCGGGTACTAATTCTTGATGAGCCAACACAGGGAATCGACGTGGGCGCCAAAGCCGAGATTCATTCGTTGATGGGTGAGTTAGCCGCACGCGGAACAGCAATCTTAATGATCTCTTCCGAGTTACCGGAAATCCTTGGAATGAGTGATCGAGTGGTTGTTATGCGGCAGGGAACCATCGCCGGAATTCTTTCGCGCGCAGAGGCGACTCAGCAAAACATTATGTCGCTTGCCCTGGGCCATCACGAGTTAGTTGCCTGAGCGAGTAGCACAGTCTTCAGTCTGTGTATGCTCGCTAAGATTGGGTTTTGAAAATAGACAGACTTCGGTACGTATGTGCTCGCAGGTTTCAATTTGTGGAATACACAGACTGAAGTCTGTGCTACACGCTCATGGAGGTTCTTGAAATGATTTCCAGGCGAGATGTTTTGATAGCGGCAATCAGTTGTTGTGTAACATTTGGAATCGTCGCCCTTGCCCAATCAAATAAAACACTGATGACGTCAGCTGTGTTTGATTGGGAGAAAATCGCAGTCACGGAAACCAAGACTGGCGCGACACGTGATTTCTTTAAGGGACCAACTGCAACTCTCGACCAACTCGAATGTCACGTCACCACGCTCAAGGTTGGCGAGGCCCCGCATGCGGCGCACTCTCACCCGGAAGAAGAGTTGATGATAGTTAAGGAAGGCACATTGGAGTCAGTACAGAATGGTGAAGTGAAACGGGCCGGACCAGGTTCAATAATTTTCCAGGCGTCGAATCAGATGCACGGTGTTCGCAACGTAGGTTCAACTCCAGCTACTTATTTCGTCATCAAGTGGTACTCGCCAGGTATGTTGAAGAAGCCGTAGATGAAAAGCTCATTCGCGAAATACAAACGAGAAGCGTCTGTAGCGGCGTCGTATCTGCTGCTGCTGATCGTTGTCGCGGTGATTGACTCCTCGTTTCTGCAACCGGCCAATCTTCGCGACCTGGCGATGAACAACGCCGCCGTACTCATCGTCGCCGTAGGAATGACCTTGATCATTCTTACTGGTCAGATCGACATCTCGGTTGGATCGCAGTTCGCTGTCTGTACATACCTCGCGGGCTCGTTGGCTAAAACCGGTGTTCCTTCAGTGTTGTTGTTATTCGCCGTTGTTGCTGCCGGAGCTGTGATGGGAGCAGTGGGCGGTTTATTTGTCGCCTGGCTCAGAATGCCTTCAATCGTCGTGACGCTCGCCTTGATGGTTGCCTGGCGAGATGGTCTGCGTTGGATAACTGAAGGAGCCTGGGTTCAGGATCTGCCACAGAACTTTCAATGGTTTGGTCTGGGCCAGAGGGTTGGACAGGTTGTTGTTATTGGAGCTGCGTTGATTGTGTTGGTAGCGTTTGGATGGGTGTTGCGTCATCTCTCAGCGGGCCGCTCAATTTATGCGGTCGGTTCAGATGCTGAGGCCGCGCGTCTGGCGGGAATGAATCCGCAGCGAGTTATCTTTTCGACTTTTGTTTTGATGGGGGCGCTTGTCGGAGTTGCCGCATTATTAAATGCAATGCGTTTCTCGATAGTCCCTAGCAATGCCGGAATTGGTCTTGAACTGAAGGCGATTGCGGCGGTTGTTGTTGGCGGAACGGCGATCACTGGTGGACGCGGATCAATCCTCGGCACATTGGTCGGCGTTGCTCTACTGGGAACCATAGGTACGGCGTTGGTTTTTATGGGCATCAATCCTTTTTGGGAAAAAGCGATCCAGGGAGCAATCATCCTGGCGGCGGTCGTCTCCGATGTCGCCGTGGGTCGACTGACCAAACCGCATGTTGGAGACTTTGGCTTGCGGACAAATATTCAATAGTGACCCAACAGTGAGTTCAATCGCTTCGAATTCGGCTAAGGCCGATCTGCAAATCATCGCGCCTTTACGGGCGCGTC
>QHXL01000607.1 GCA_003222935.1 Acidobacteriota bacterium | reverse complement strand
CTCAAAATCATTTCGTCTCGATTTGGCTCACGCAAGACGCTGGACCATCCAAGGAGCGAGGTTAAGGGCGTTCGCAGCTCGTGAGACAGAGTGGCCAGGAATTCATCTTTGATTCGATTTGCCGCTTCGGCCTCGGCTCGCGCACGTTCAGCCCTCAATAACAACTGCTCTCGTGCTTCTTCCGAGCGCTGCAAGTCAGTTATGTATTTCGATAGTTCCTCGACGTGAAGTCTGGCAGCTTCAGTTTGTCCAACTGAGACTTCGATGTTCTTCAAATAGGTCTGGTAGGTAAAGCCGATAATTAGAATGATCGGGACTGATGCGACAACAGCATAAAAGCCGTAGGTCTTAATCAGAATCGCGATGATTCCCGCAGCCGAAGCTCCGGCAAAGTAAGTTACTGAAGTCCAGAGATAGTAAGTGCGCCAGGTGTTCCAGGTTGAATCCTTGATCTTGTACGACTTTTCAATCGCGATAAGAGTCGTGTTCGCCCCGTACTGAACCAGGGCCATTACACAGACCGCGAGAAAAAAGTTTGCTGAAAACCCGTTCGCAATAATGTCGACAGGCCGTCCCACGGTCCAATAGAGCACGACCACTGTGAAAAAAGTCGAGATAGCCAGGATCGCGGAGTTGAAAAAGATGGTCCGGGGACGCTTACTGATGATGAGAGTGGCTGATATACCCTCGATCGCTGAAACTACGATGGCAGCGGCTCCGCCGTAAAGCAGCATTGTGAGAAAAACAAAAGTATCGGCTACAGTAATTCGGCCGCTAACTTTTGGAATCTTCACGGCGATGAGTGAGCTTGAACTCACCATCAAACACAAAAATATGAACCGCAAATCAAGGTCTCTAAAAGGTAACTGGTAAACGGCCCCGAGCACTATTGCTGCTCCCGCCGTGACCAACAACCACATATACAGTTGGCCGAATTGAGCTCGATTTACAGTTGCTTCTGCTGCACCAATGGGGATCTGAGGGGCATTTTGCATAATGGAGCCTTGCCGCAACTCGGGCGGAAATACGTATCGCAAAATACGGTCGGGTTGTTAGAGGTCGGCCACGAGGCCGATCAAGAAAAGGGTATCGCCGCTACGGTAAACTTCGGCTAATAATCTAAGCAGTCAGTACCATCGTCCGATGTTGCCGGCATCATCGAACTATCGTCGCCATTCATCATTGCTGATTGCGCGGTTGCTACGAGGTCGCCGGTGATAACTCCATCGCCTGTGATTACTCCATCACCGGTAATGACCCCATCGCCTGTAATTACTCCATCGCCGAGGAGAGTACCGTCTGACAAGAGATCATGGAATAGCAGGTTGGCGGCCAGGAATGCGACGCCATCTCCCGTAATCACGCCGTCGCTCGTAAGAATCTGGTCACCTGTAATAACTCCTGGTGAGAAGAATTCCGGATCGAGCATTAAAGTTCCGTCGCCGGTGATGACTCCGGTGCCAAATAAACTACCTGGCGAATAAATGAGTTGATACTTCGTGATCAGGTCAACGCCCACGGCATACGTATGATGAAGAACGATGCCACGCGACCAGGTGAACGTGTGATTTGCGATTGTAGTTTGTGCAACAGGTGGCTCAGCAACTGTGAGTAAGGGCGAGCCCGTGACGGTAAACTCATTGAGATCTGTTCGCACCAGCTCGGCGAGACGCACCGCACCGGCAATGTTTATCTCGCCGGCACCCTGTTCGAGCATATTAAATCCAGCCAGCGGCTGTGCCGAATACATCAACAAGGCCTTAATCAAATTTGGCGTAAGCGTGGGATTCGCCTCAAGCATTAGCGCGGCCGCACCAGCGGCTACCGGAGTGGACATTGAGGTGCCACTCAAATACATCATCCTTCTATTTTCAATCTCACTGACGCCGGCGTCCAACGAGGGATTCTGAGTAACGAGGTGATTGCCGTCAGCTTCTGCCTCGATCAGTTTATTGCCGGGAGCCACGATGTCAGGCTTGATCAAATTGTCAATATGCCTGACTCCGTCGTCATCTTTATTGAAACTTCTGGTTGGACCACGCGAGCTATACGTTGCCACAGTATCATCCGCACGTGAATCGGTCCCATACGTATTTACAGCTCCGACGGTGATTGCTGACGGCTCAATTCCTGGTGAATGGATATGACCGTAAACTTTGTTTCCGTTGCTATCTTACAACTCCCTCGGCGACCAGACCGCGAATTGCCTTACAGATGGGATCGTTCTTATACGAGTCGATGGCCGGCATTCCCAGGCTCATGTTGACGACTCGAATGTTGTATGTGGACCTGTTGGAAGCAACCCAATCCAGCGCGCGCAGCACCGTCGAGGTAGATCCAACACCTTCCGAGTTCAATACACGAAGATTGACGAGATTTGCGTTCGGAGCAATACCAACAAATTTGCCGCTGGCTATGCGACCATTTCCAGCAGCCAGCGAGGCGACATGTGTTCCATGCCCGTAGGGATCTGCGGTTATACCTTCACCGGTAAAGTCTTCGCTGTAGACGACGCGTACATTGCCTGAACTATTGAGAAATGACTTGTGGTCCACATCGACGCCGGAGTCGATGATCGCGATTCCGACCCCGGTTCCATTAATCCTTCCATCGGTGTTGTCGACACCGTTGGTGGTGGTGATATTCCTGGCCTGGTCAGCGCCGGTGGTCCTGCTGAGGTGGCCCATTGGCTGAACGTCCCGGTCCAACGAAACATAGGAAACGTCCGTGCTTGACGAGAGCTCTAGCGCGGCGCTTAGAGGCATCGTCACAACGCGGACCGGAAAGTTTTTGAACTTCTTGATATTTCTTCCGCCCGCAGATGCGAGCGACGTGTCGAAATAAGCGCTTGGTTGAGTTGCTTCAGTGGCTGGTTGGATTATGACGCGAACGAGTTCGCCACCATGGCCATGTGCCACTTTCTCGCGGATGTCTTTTGAAACTTTTTCGGAAGGCTGTTCGGTGGAAACCGATACCTGGGCACGCGACTTAGGGGAGAAGACGAATAGCGCAAGAATAAGGAGGGTGAAGACACCACTCCACAGCATCGAGTTAAGGTAACGCTTCATTTAGTACTGCTCCAGAAAACCGTGGGGGGCAGTTTTCCTATTAGGCTGTCACTTACCGGTGGTGGATGTGAACTTAAGGCAGTTTCATACACCTCATCGGAGAGCCATCATCGGGGAACAAAAGTCTAGCACGGGAGTAAAAAAACGTTCAACACTCAGTGTATTGAAAAACGGTGTCGGACAGTTGACCCTCAGTGGCGGTCGGAAATGCGGTGGATTTAGCTGTTAGGGCGCAATTGCAGGGGTTTTAGCCTAAGGGTGCGTTGCTTGCCCTTGACGCGCTGACTCGGATTTAAGCCGGTGGTATCTTCTGAGGCGCTCTTAACCATATTTTCGCGACAATTGACTCTCGGCGGCTAAGGCCACGGGTACCTGCGAACACCCCATTTAAGGAAACTACCTATGACAAACAATCCGACCCAATCAAGATCGCGATTGCTCCTGATCTCGATCCCGCTTGCCTTTTTCTTGCTCTGCGTCGTCAGCAGCAACGCTCAAGAACGGCGGCTCAGAATTTACATCTCTGCTGACATGGAGGGTGTTGTCGGCGTTGTCACCCAGGAACAACTGGGACCGACTGGATTTGAGTATCAACGTTTCCGCGAGATCATGACGCAAGAGGTCAATGCAGCAATCGAAGGGGCACTTGCAGGCGGAGCAACTGATATTGTCGTCAGTGACTCGCATGGCAACGCACAGAATATTTTGATCGA
>QHXL01000039.1:21853-22777 GCA_003222935.1 Acidobacteriota bacterium | reverse complement strand
CTGTTGATCTCCGCAGATTCGATGGTCCGACCTATCTCCGGTGTGCTGGTGTTGACCTCGGTCGGCGACGCCTCTGTGATGGTCACGGTCTCGGTGACCTGACCAACGGTAAGAGCGACATCCACTCGAATGGTGTCGTTAACCTGTAGCACGATGCCCGCAAGGTATGACTTCTTGAAACCGGTAGTGGTTACTTCGATGTTGTAATTTCCAACCGGGAGAAATTCAATTCGATAGTTACCGCCGTCGCCGGAGGTCACGGTGCGGGAAAGGCCAGTGTCAACATTGCGTGCGGTGACCTGGGCACCTGCCACTGCTGCGCTGCTCGGATCCGTGACCGTACCGACGATCGTCGCGGTTGTAACTTGTGCGCTGACCGCCAGGGGAAAGGTAAGTAGTAATGCAAGTACGGCAAATTGGATCTTAAACAACCCAACTCTTCTTAGTCTCGACATAATCAGTGACCTCCAAATGAGAGAAATCGATACCAGCAAAGCAGCGGGGCCATCAGTCAGTGGCGATCCGTGTGCTTTTCCAAAAAGCTTCGCACCCCTTGTCTTGTTTGATCACACCAATTGAGAGTTCTATGCAACGCGTGGTGCTGCAAAGCTTGGTGCCGCAATCAGTGCTGCAGCTCCGCCCAATCGGGGTGACTCGTGTGTAACGCTTGCGCGTAGTGGCGTTCGTCCGGCGCTTTCAGTCAGCGCCCTTTCCACCAATGCCTCGCGCACTGTGGCTTCGATCAGATCCCACCCCGTGGTGATCTCGCCGGCTAGATAAATGCAGTCGGGATTAACGACGTTAACGATCATTCCCAATCCAAGTCCGAGGAAACGCGCTGTAGCCTGAATGGCCACGAGCGCTTTGGCATCACCCGAACGCGCCCGCGCAATCAGGTCCAGTACTGTGAAGGAACTATATTCG
>QHXL01000039.1:17366-21848 GCA_003222935.1 Acidobacteriota bacterium | reverse complement strand
AGTTTGGACAAATCCCGCCCAAAATAACGGGAGAGGGTAGCAAGGTTGGAAACATATGCTTCCCAGCACCCCGACGAACCACACATGCAACGTGGGCCATCGATACTGAGCGGAACATGTCCGAATTCTCCGGCGATGTGATCGTGTCCTCGGACCAATTCGCCATTGACGACCATGCCGACGCCCACGCCGTCCGAAACGCTGATAAAAACAAAATTATTCGCACCGGTAACCTCGCCTCGAGCCAACCATAGTTGAGCAAGTGCACAGGCTCGACCGGAGTTTTCGATCTGCACCGGTAGTCGCGTGGCCACGGCCAGGGCGTCACGTAATTCCACGCCGCGCCAACCCAACGCCGGCGCATTGAGAACCAGGCCCGTGCGTTGATCCACCATGCCTGGAATGACTAGTCCAATCCCCTCGCAAGTCCCTTTTGCACCGTGAGTCTTGAGCATTCTGCGAATTCGGGCCGAAAGATCTTTGATAAAATCCGGGACGTTAACGATGGTGTCGTGGGCTTCGAGCGCAATCTGGCGCCCGGAAAAATCACAAAGCATGATGTACGTTTTACTGAAACGCACATCAACGGCCACAGCAAAACGATCACTCGTCCGGATATGGAGGAACGTTGGTTTGCGTCCGCGCGCTGCCTCACCCGTTGCTCCCTCGAAGATTGATCCCTGCGCAATTAACTCCTGGACAAGAGTACTAACAACACCCCTGGTTATATTCAGGTGCCGGGCAAGGTCCGCACGCGAGATCGGTTGATGTTCCCGGATCACGTTTAGAGCAATGCTCCTATTTATGTCGCGCGACGTGGATCGCGTAGCAAGCCTGAAATCTCGAGTATTAATTTTGCGCATCTAATTCGGCAGAGAAACTGCCCCGAAGGTGGATTTGTTCCGACTGCGAACAATATTAGCCCCCGCCGATCTCTGTCAAGGTTTTTTTTCGCTAAGGGGATTTTTCTTCGGCTTGCCAACGATGGTCGAGTGGGGAAGGCTGCGGAATAACCAACAGATTACGTAGGCTACATAGATTTCAGCCATGTCAGTGGCTCGGATCTAGCTTGACGACGTTTTCGATTCGGGTACCCTAATCAAACCCAATTGGATTCAAAGTGCGTTATCGACAGGACACCAATCATTCCTATGAACACCAGACCACTTTTTATTCCTGTGATTCTCGGTACGGTGAGAAAAGGCCGCGCCAGTGAGAACGTCGCCAAATTCGTCTTCAGTGAAGTACAAAAACATGAAGGCGTCGAAACTGAGCTCGTTGATATTCGCGATCTCAACTTCCCTGTCGACGATGCGGGTGAACAGATCAAGAACATAGCCTTTTCAGAAACCTGCGAACGGGCCGACGGGTTTGTGATCGTGACGCCGGAATATAACCACGGTTATCCGGGAATGTTGAAGCATGTACTTGATTCAAATTTGAAAGAGTACATACACAAAGCAGTGGGAGTCTGCGGTGTTTCGGCCGGGGGCTTTGGTGGTACCCGTGTTATCGAATCGTTATTGCCTGTGTTTAGGGAGCTTGGTCTCGTAACGATCTTCTGGGATGGGAATTTTTCGGGGGCGCAAAAACTATTTGCAGCTGATGGAAAGATTCTCGACGAAGCAACACACGCAAAACGTATCGATAAGTTTCTCGGCGAATTGATCTGGATGAGCAAGGTACTGCGATACGGTCGCGAGAACGTCTCGATCTGAAGGGTCCAGTTTGAGTGAATGAAATGAAACTGATTTCAGTCAACGTTGGCCGGCCCCGGCTGGTACTGCGCAATGAAGAGCCAGTCTCAACAGGGATCTTCAAAGAACCAATTGCGGGACGCGTAATGATGCGGACACTGAACCTGGATGGAGACCGTCAGGCTGATCTGTCAGTTCATGGTGGACCAAGTAAGGCTGTTTACATCTACCCCGCAGAGCACTACGACTTTTGGAAACGCGAATTTCCTGAAATGGATCTACCCTGGGGAATGTTCGGCGAGAACTTTACGACCACCGGCTTACTCGACACTGAAATTAATATTGGTGACAAGTTTCGCATTGGCGAGGCCGAAGTCGTGGTCACCCAACCGCGTATGCCTTGTTACAAACTGGGTATTCGCTTTGGTCGAACCGACATCATTAAGAGGTTTTTGCAAAGTGAGCGCACAGGCTTTTACCTCGCAGTTCTCAAGGAAGGTGAAGTGGCAACCGGGGACGAGTTTGCACTCGTCGAAAGAGATGCACACGATGTCAGGGTCGTCGACATCACCCGCCTGTATGCGCGAGAGAAGGGCAACGCGGCATTGCTACGTCGCGCGCTGGAAGTGGAAGCTTTGCCTGAAGGATGGCGACATTATTTTCAGGATCGTCTTGAAAAGCTGAGCGACTCAGAATAATAGGAGGTCCAGGCACGTGTCTAACCGCAGGATGATTTGTCCTAAGTGTGGTGCCGAGATGAATCAACACGCCACGAAGATCGATTACGACGTGGATGACCCGGCGCTGATTGATCCGGTTTTCGGCGGAGCGATCAAAGAGGTCCACACCTGTCCCAAGTGCGGGCGGACCGAACTACGGGCAGCCGAATAAAGTATTTTGGAACGTCCCAATAAGTAAGGATGCGAACTAACCCTGATGTTCTTGTTGATAGGCTGCAACTGCTTCAATCGCGCCTTCGTGCATTCGTTCCGGGCGAACGTAGAGCCAGTGTTTATCAAATTCCTCGTCAGTCATATTTCCAGCCACAGTTCGTTCCTTGTTCTTCAGCCACTGTTCGGCCCACTGACGTAGTTCCGGATCTCGATTCAGCGCCATGCGCGCGCCGTGCGTGTTAAGAGGTACGCTCATAGTAGTTTTTGTCGGGGCGGCACTCTGGGGCCGCCCCTTCCTTTCTTTTCGGCTTATCACATTCCGCAAGGGGCGGCCACGGAGTGCCGCCCCGACAAATTCATTTCACTTTCAAAATTGCGCTGGTGGCCCGTTATTGGATCCTGAAATGAAAGCGATCTTGCAACCAGCTCCAACGGACTGGAAAAATCATCTTCGTCCGAACTGCTGACAACGGGATAGAGTTTGTCATTTATGATAGGTATTCCTAAACCTGCGAGATGCACACGCAGTTGATGCTTTCTGCCGGTAACCGGAATTAACCGGTAGACAGTATTAACCCCAAGATTTTGCAGGGGAACGATTTTAGTTTCGGAGTTTGGAATACCCGCCACTTCCTTCATGCGAAAGAATGGCTCTCCGCGCACAATCCGACTTCGCCGCGTTATGTAAGGTCCCGCATGGTCCAACGTCGGTGCGAGCGCTTCATAGACTTTTGTAACCTCTCGATTGCGAAAGAGCGACGTGTATTTACCTCTCGTACTCGGATCGAGTGAAAACAGCACGACTCCCGCAGTCTCTCGATCGAGACGGTGAACAGGCACCAGGTCTTCTGCTCCGTAGTTTTTTCGCAGTCTCACGAGAAGTGTTTCGTGAAGAAATCTTCCCGAGGGGATGACCGGCAAAAAGTGCGGCTTGTCAGCAACGAGGATGTGTTCGTCCCTGTAAAGCACCTGCTCAACGAAGGGAATGACACTTTCGTTCTCAACTTCACGGTAATAAAAAATGCAGGCGCCTACTCGATAGACTGACTCGGGAGCTACGCGGACGCCGGTTTCATCAACAACTTCTCCCCGGTCCATACGCGCAATCCAGGTTTCCAAATCGACACGGGGAAACTGTTCTTGAAAAAATTCCAGGACAGTCTTCCATGGCCCCGACGGTAGCCATTGAGAACTCGAACCAACTCCTGCGACAGTGGGAAGTGGCGACTTCATAACTTTGTTGAGATCAACAAATGTAGCACCCTTTACAACTAATGGCGTGAGGTATCATTAAACTCCTGTGATCAAATTACCGGAATCAGACGAAGATCTTGTGCGGGAGTGCGAAGTCGAGACGTTTCGCTCAAGTGGACCCGGCGGGCAGCATGTGAACAAAACGGAAAGCGCCGTTCGTCTCAGGCACCTACCATCAGGCGTCGTCGTTACTTCTCAGCAGGAACGCAGCCAGTATCGGAATAAGGAAATCTGTCTGCGAAAGCTCCGTGACAAGATCGAACAGCTGAACTATAAGCCTCCAAAAAGGGTACCGACGCGCATACCGCGTAGTGCAAAAAATCGCACACTGGAAGAAAAGTCACGACGCTCGCAGATCAAACGTTCGCGCGCGAAGCCGTCGCCGGATGACTAAAGCGGATGGCAACCGATGATAACCAGCCAGGTGCTATGATGAAACTGAAAAAGAAAGTGAGCAGGTAATGATAACTGTTGCCAACAGGATCTACGTCGATCAGAAATATGCGGATGCCTTCGAACAGAGATTTCGCGAACGCGCAGGGTTAGTGGATCAAATGCCTGGTTTTATTTCCAACCAGGTATTGCGCCCGGTCAATGAGGGCGATCCATACAGAGTTTTTACGATCTGGAACACCCGG
>QHXL01000039.1:7446-17334 GCA_003222935.1 Acidobacteriota bacterium | reverse complement strand
AAAGGACACGCGCAGTCCGGGACGTTGCCGAAAGAAGCCTTCTCCCAGGCAAACGTATTAGAGATGCATGAAGTGGTTCAAGACTCTAGCCGTCCTGATTTAGCAGCGGAACCACGCGGTGGTCCATTCAAGATGCATTAATGCAGACCAGATTCATCAAAATCCTCGGTTTCCTCTTAACACTCTCCTATGCAGTGTTCATCGTCTGGATCTACGCAACCGAGCCGCGCAGTTTCAAAGAAGTAACCACGAGTGCTGAAGTCGCAGCCGGCACTTACCAGATTAACCAGGAAAAGTTTAATGCCGCACTCGACCTGTTCCGGCGTGAACAGTTTCGTGCGGCGCGCGATGAATGGCAGCGTGCGGATCCTGCCCAGGGAGATGCTCGCACTCAGTTTTATATTGCCTATTCGTTTTACCGTGAGGGTTGGGGTCGAGTTTATTTTGACTAGCAGTTATTCAAGCAGGGACTTGAGTCAGTGAATCGAGCAATCACGCTATCGTCAGCCAGCCCCTTGATTGTTGATGACTCGAACCTGGGTATGCATACAGCAGCGGAGTTGAAAGCAGAACTTGAACAGGGGACGGAGCAAAGCTGGGGCGACGTTAATCCGCTGAAAGTGTTGCGAACGAGGAAGTGAGCGGACCAGAAACCCAAGACCAACCTCAACACAAATGTCTCACCGCCCAAACAACCAGGCCTTACTAGAGTTTTTCCTGCTGCCATTTCTTTTTTTGACGGTGGTGCTTCTGGGTGGTCTTCGAGTCGAGGCGGAGAGTCGGCACTTTATCTTTATCGCGCCGCCTCTCGTAACGTTGGTGCTTGCGGTCCTATTAATGCTGCTCCTGGTCCGTGGTGATCTAATTAGAATTCATCAGTGGGTTGGGAGTGAACATCCTCCGCTCACAAACGTTGCGCACGTCTGGCTATTCATCACCGTGTTCTTTGCCTCGGCGCAAGCATTTAACTCGGTATTGCCTGAGCACGGTCTGCTTCACTGGATGTTCTCGTTCTTTTTTCTTTGGACGCTGTGGAACAATCAATTCTCTTCGTTCGACGCACGCCGCCTCTTGCGCAGCCTCGCAATACTGTTCGGTACTGCTTTCGTTCTCAAGCATATGTTGCTGGCGAGTCTGTACAGTCCGGAAGGTGGTTGGCTCAAGAAACTTACAGGAACGTTAATACAAGGAGTCACCGAGGGAACTTTTGATGCTCCTGGATTTGCACCAGCGACTGGTTACATCGGATTTTTCACACTAACACTCTACGTTGCTGGTTTGGTCCTGTTAGCTTTCACAGACAACAGCGAGACTAAACTGATCCCTCTTCCCGTCGTCGATGAGTATCGACAACTATCTGCGAGTGAGCGACCAACTGTTTTGGGCGATCCAATTGAGCTTGAAAATCAACGCAACTCAGAAACGGCTCAAAGAGAGACGATGTAGATATCACCGGCTTTATGCTGGGTATCACGACCAAGAGCAAAGACCAAACCACCAAGATCAGCTACAGAAGATGCCCCATTCGTTCTCGCTTGGTCCGAAGATAATCTCTTGCCGCATCAGTGGTCGGAATTTCAACAGCAATACGCTCCACCACCTCGAGTCCCATTTCTTTGAGCGCCGACATCTTCTCCGGATTGTTTGAAATCAACCGCACACGACTCAGCCCCATGTCGCGCAAAATCTCAGCGCATTGCTCATAAGTGCGTGAGTCTACGGCCAATCCCAACTTCTCATTTGCCTCAATCGTGTCCGCGCCTTCGTCCTGCAAAGCGTAGGCTCGGATCTTATTGATGATTCCGATGCCTCGCCCTTCTTGTTGTTGATAGACAATCGCGCCGCACCCTTCGCGGGCGATCAGTTTCATAGCCGAACGAAGCTGCTGACCGCAGTCGCACTTCACTGAGCCAAATACATCCCCTGTAAGACACTGCGAATGGATGCGGACAAGCGTTGACCGATCCTCACGCAACTCTCCGTGGGCCAATACAACAAACTCCTCGCTCGAATTGAGTGAGCGGTAACCGACAATTCGGAACTCTCCAAACTCAGTCGGCAAGCGCGCCTCAGCCACTCGGTCAACTGTTCTCGGTTGGACCCAGGACTTTTGAGCGTCATCGATGAAATCCTGACAGGCGACCGCATCGTCACCAGGTCGAACTAGCGTTAGCTTAGTTCGACTACCCAGTACACTTGCGATTTCGGAAACAGACACGTGCTTCATGTTTGTTGACATCAGTAAACCTCTCGATTCGAAGAGTATGTTGTATTGACCAATATGATTCAGAGCCTCTTACAAAACTCTCATTCTCCCCGTGCTTCAGCTCGGGATGCGGCGGAGTTAGTGCAGGAAGGGAACCGTTTTCAACGGCTTGCCGCCGTGCGCCAATTTCAGGTGCGAGCTCCGCTTCGTTGCCTCGTTTACTTAGCACTTCGAACCCTTCATCCTGTCGCGCTCCACGTCAGTCGCCCTGATTGTCAAACCATTGAAACGGTTCCCTGGATCTAAGCGGCACCTCTACCCCGAGCTAAAGCACGGGGAGAATGAGAGTTTTGCAAGAGGCTCTGAAGCACTATCGGACATCAGTTACGAACTTCTTCGATCAAACTGGCTGCTCAGACGCGCGAGTGCAAGAGCGCCAAGGGCAAGGCCGAAATCGCGCAGTGCGACGTCGAAATACCCTGGAATCATCAGCAAGTTAATTACGATCAGAAGCAGCCATACGCACACAACGTAGGCAAAGATCTTCGGCTTAACAGAGACTCCGATTCCCGCGATGATCTCTATGACGCCGACGGCCAGTAAGTACTGCTCCCAGTTAACAAGCAGATTAAGAAACTTATCGAGTCCGGCGACGATAGGCGCCACGGTGAACGCCGTCCGTAATATCAGGTAAGCCTGGTATGCAGGCGTAGAGACATGCGCTTCGGTCGCCCTAAGAGAAGTGGCCCGGGATTGGCTGTCGATTGCTTGCTCCATCTTTCATATCCTTTCCAGTGCTTTTAAGAATTTGGATGAAGCGTAGCTTACAGCTTTACTCCAATAAGTCAAGAAGTAACTTGATTTATTGTCTTTATTTTTTGGAAATGCGATACTGGGGCTGCAAATGAAGACGAAGTTAGACAAACGCTTCTTCGACAGTACACGTGGACGCATAGTCACACTGCTGCGCGGAACTACAAAGACGGTCAATGATTTAGCCGGGGAACTCGAGTTAACTGACAACGCGGTGAGGGCTCACCTGCTCTCCCTGGAACGCGACGGTCTTATCAAGCAGAGCGGCCTTCAACGCGGTACACGCAAACCACACTTCGCCTATGAGCTGACGACTGAGGCAGAAAATCTCTTTCCTAAAGCTTACGACGCACTACTTATTCAGCTGATCTCTGTGCTTAAAGGAAAACTCACTCCGGCTGTTCTCGAGCAGGTTTTACGAGAAGTAGGTCGCTCATTAGCAGGCGACCACATTGGGTCCGGAAAACGCGGCGACCTTGAGAGCCGTGCAGGCCGAGCACTGAAAGCTCTCGAAGCGATCGGAGGATCAGCTCGTCTGGAAAAAGAAGGAAAGCAAGTCTTCATAAGAAGTGGCAGCTGCCCGATCGCGACCGCCGTGGCTGAGCACCCGGAAGTTTGTCAGCTTGCTGAAGCACTCCTGACGGAGATTATCGGGACGAAGATCCAGGAACAGTGCGACCGTGAAGGCGCTCCGCGATGTCGATTCGAGATCGTTGGTAAAGTGAGGACTTGAAGCCGCCACATCTACTCACTGTTCACTGCTCAGTGAATTACTCAGTGAGAATCAGTAATTTACGGTATTCCCTTCCCCCGCCTGATCGACTTTTATCTACCTGAGTCGTCGAAGTTCGCGTTAAGGCCGATTTAGCACGCGATGGAATGCGAACTGCGACTAACAGATTCCGACCTTTGAAGAACTCGCCCCACGCAAAAGCCACTCACCGAAGCGTAGCCTGCGCATCCTCGTCAGTATATGCGCAGGCGTTTTTATGTCCGAGCTCTAATGTTACTGACTTCTGACAATCACTAAAACCGAGCTGCATTGAGTAGCAACACTCGCTGGCGTAAGTCACAAGGTGGTGACAAAAGTCGCGTTAGGCGCGATCGCAAGGAACAGTTTGTCCGTAGTGCGTACGCTGTTATAAAGAAGACATGAACCTGATGAAACGAGTTCTGCTAATTAGTAACTCTACGCTTTTCGGCAGTGGGTACCTGGACCATGCGGAAAATGAAATTAGAAATTTTCTACTCGATACACAAAAGGTGCTGTTCATTCCCTACGCTATTTACGACCGCGATGCTTATGCAAATAGTGCACGCACGCGTTTTGAAAAGATGGGTTTTCGACTGGAGTCGATCCACTCAGCTAGTCATCCTCTGAAAGCTGTTAACGACGCTGAAGCAATCTTCATCGGCGGCGGCAACACGTTTCGCCTGTTGAAGGGACTCTACGACGCCGACATCCTGGAAGCCATTCGGCGCCGGGTTGACGCAGGCATGCCTTATATCGGATCGAGCGCCGGCTCGAATGTCGCCGGGCCAACCATTAAGACGACTAACGACATGCCAATCGTTCAGCCGCCATCGTTCGTTGCACTTGGTCTGGTTTCTTTTCAAATCAATCCGCACTATCTCGATCCCGATCCGAATTCAACCCACATGGGAGAGACGCGTGACCAGCGCATTCTCCAGTTTCTCGAGGAGAATGACACTACCGTGGTAGGCCTGCGGGAAGGCGCAATGGTCAGGCTTGAAGATGGAGTTCACACGCTAAAGGGTTCATCGGGAGCGCGAATTTTCCACAAGGACGAGGAACCTGTCGAGACAATACCTGGTGACATACTCGATCGCTTTTTTGCCTGAGAGTACAAGCCCCTAACTAAATGTCCGATATGCGCCCGTCTTGTCGTGACGCTGATCACAACCGAGGTGGAACCAAATCAACTGACGACAAGCTAAGGCATATCGGACATCTAAAACCATCGGACATTGACATCGACTTCGCCGCGCAATTTGTTATAGTCCATCCCCCTTTATCTTAAAGCGCCTGCGGTCTGTGTTATCCAGACCAACGCCCGATAAAGGCGTATGATTCAAATCTCATATTATTTGCCTGCAAAGAGGATTGAGCATGCATTATCAAGGGAACCGATCGCTCCGGTTTCTGGTACTCACAGTCGTCGCATTCTTTCTTTCGCTAGATCAATCTGCAGCCCAGCAAACAGTTACGTCCGCAATCGTGAGTGGTCGTGTAGAAGACGCGAGCGGTGCCGTAGTCAGTGGCGCGAATCTGACTGTCACCAACTCTGAAACCAATCAGAAACGAACTACTGCAACTGATCATAACGGCCGCTATCGATTCCCTTACCTTCAAGTCGGCAAGTACAAGTTGACGATTGAAGCAGATGGCTTCGCACCACTTACCAGGGAATTAACTATTACGCTGGGCCAATCACTTGATCTTCCGTTACGGCTTGAAGTGAGTGGACTCTCAGCCCAGGTCAATATCAGTAACGATGTGCCGATTATCGAGACGGTGCGCACACAGGTTACGGAGACAATTCGGCCCGATGAGATCAACGAGCTGCCACTAAACGGTCGCAACTACCTCGACCTCGCTTTACTCGTTCCCGGAGTAGCACCGACAAACACCGGCAGCAACCAGCGTTTCGCAGAAACCTCGGCCGTCCCGGGTCAGGGGATTTCGATAGCCGGTCAGCGAAACCTCTACAACAGTTTTGTGGTGGATGGCGTTTCAGCCAACGACGATGCGGCTGACTTAACTGGAACTTACTACAGCCAGGAGGTCATTGATCAATTTCAGGTAATCACTTCCGGCGGTATCGCTGAGTTTGGGCGAGCTTCGGGCGGTGTTGTAAACATCCTTACGAAGTCGGGCACGAATGACTGGCATGGAAATTTTTATGGCTTCGCTCGCAATCAACGCCTTGACGCTCGGAACCCGCTTGCCCCTACAAAGGACCTGCTAACTCAAACGCAATATGGTGGTTCCCTCAGCGGTCCTATTAAACGTGATCGCACGTTCTTCTTCAGCAACTTCGAGCAGACACGACGAAATTACTCAGCGGTGATCACCATAACACCGCAGACAGTGTCGACCATCAACAGTCGTCTCAACATTTTCGGTTACAAGGGACCACTGCTGAACACCGGGCTAGTTCCCGCGAGCTTTGACGCGACCAACTTCTTCGCACGGTTCGATCATCGATTAAGCAGTCGTAATCAACTCGGCGGACGTTACAGCCTGTATCACATCACCGCAGAGAATTCGCGCACCGTTGGTGGACTGAACGCAACGAGTCGAGGATCAGGGTTGGACGATACTGATCAGACTGTGGTTCTAAACAACATCTCAACGCTGAATAGTCGCACTATCAACGAAGCTCGTTTCCAGTACACTCACAGCAACCTTGGTGCGCCAATGAACGACCCGGTTGGACCAGCTGTGAACATCTCGGGCATCGGCAATTTCGGCACGGCAACTACATCTCCATTGGCACGTGATATTAATCTCGTCGAGCTGATCGACAATGTCTCGACTCAGCTCGGCGCACACTCGCCCAAGTTCGGCATCGATTTTCTATACAATCGCGTCAACATACTCTTTCCAGGGCCTCGCGAGGGAGTTTATTCCTTCAACTCGCTTGCCAACTTTTTGACAGGCACGTACAGCACCTATCAACAGGCGTTTGGTGTTCCCGGGCAATTGCAATCCAACCCAAATGTTGGCTTCTTCGTCCAGGACGAATGGCGAGTAAGATCCCACTTAACGATCAATGCAGGCCTGAGATATGACCTGCAGTTCCTGCCGGGTCCCATTCAAACCGATAGAAACAATATCGGCCCTCGCCTGGGATTTGCCTATGCACCCGGGGATAGAAAGACGGTAATTCGCGCCAGCTTTGGTGTGTACTACGACCGCATTCCCCTTCGCGCGACATCGAATGCTCTGCAACGCGATGGCACGAAGTACCTCGTGGTCCAGTTCTCACCAACTCAATTCGGAGCACCAATCTTTCCCAATGTGCTCACCAGTCAACCAGGTTCGCTGCTCACGAAGCCAAATATCACTCGAATCGATCCGGACATCGAGGCTAGTTACAGTCAACAAGCCAACGTTCAAGTCGAACGTGAATTACCGGGCAATGCAGTTCTCTCGGTGGGTTACCTGCATCTTCACGCGCTGCATATCATCGCCTCGCGCAACGTTAATGTACCTACCTTACCTGCGTCGGTTGGTGCTCCAAATCTCGGAAGACCGGATCCGAACTGGGGGAATATTTCTCGCTTCGAAGGCGCCGGGGATTCTTACTACGACGGCATGGTTGTGTCATTCAACAAGCGCGCGTCGACCTGGGCCGATGTTCGAGTGTCCTACACTTTTTCAAAAACAACTGACGACGCGGGAAACTTCTTTTTCTCAACCCCACAAGACAATTTCAACTTGCGAGGAGACATGGGTCGCTCGGACAACGACCAGAGGCATCGCTTAGTGTTCAGTGGTTCTCTGGAGGCGCCGTCGACATTTACGGCAGGTGGACTGCGGAAAATGCTTCGTGGTTTTCAGTTAAGCTACATCTACACTTTTGGTTCGCGATTACCCTTCAACATTCTTCTCGGGAGTGATCGTAACTTCGACACGAACAACAACGATCGACCGGTTGGGATTGGTCGAAACACCGGGATAGGTTTCGATTTCGCATCGCTGGACATGCGCCTCAGTCGTCGTTTCCACCTGACTGAGCGAATGGAACTGGATGTTCTTGCGGAAGGATTTAATCTTTTGAATCGGGCTAACCTCGCTGTGCCGAACAACACCTTCGGACCTGGCGTAGCACCCAATATAACGTTCGGGCAACCCACGCAGGCCTTCGATCCGCGTCAGTTTCAGTTCGGCTTGAAAGTCAGTTTCTGACTCGAGTTGAGCTTAGTCACCGACACCTCGCACATCCAGGATATAACCTTCACCACGGCGGGTATGAAGCAGTTTGGTTGAATTGCTGCCGTCAATTTTCTTTCTCAGACGATTCATATAAACCTCGATTGCGTTTGAGAAAGGGTCAAACGAGTCGTCCCAAACATGCGCGGCGATCTCGGCACGTGAAACAAGTTGGCCCGTTCGACGCGCGAGATACTCGAGTAGCGCATATTCCTTTGCGGTGAGTTGCACTTCAATACCGGCGCGCGAGACCCGATGGTTAGCCGAGTCGACAACCAGGTCACCAATTTCCAGAACGTCCGGACGGAGCTGCGGATCCCGTCGCAACAGTGCGCGAATGCGAGCTAACAATTCGCGGAAGGCAAACGGCTTGGTCAGGTAATCGTCCGCACCCGCGTCAAAACCCGTAATGCGATCATCAACTGCTGCGCGAGCTGTCAGCATCAGGACGGGAGTTACGTGCTCTCGTTTGCGGAGTTCGCGACAAACCTCGAATCCATCAACGTGAGGAAGCAAAACATCGAGCACAATAAGGTCATAGTCGTTGACTGATGTTTGATATAACGCTTCTTCTCCATCAGTCGCTACATCCACCGCATAGCTCTGTTCTCGCAAACCTTTCGCGATTACGTTAGCCATACGAGGCTCATCTTCGACCAGCAGGATTCGCATCGGTCAACAGAGTAGCTTGTACAGAAACCTCTTTCAATGTGATCGTTAATTGTCCTTTACCGCGAAGCGGTTACGTCTCAGAGCCCAGGGTTGCCGCGCTTTGGCGGCTACCCTGGGGAATAGATAGGCACGGGGGTTCCAACCTCGAAGGGTTGCGTCGGATTCCTTTCACCGCAACTTGTTTGTGTAGCGTCAATTTTGGCGCAACCCCGTTGGGGTTGGATCGGTTGTCCGTCCTTTCCCAGGGTAGCCGCCAAAGCGCGGCAACCCTGGGCTCTGGGTCGTAACCGCTTCGCGGTAAAGATCCTGAGAGCCTCCCAAAGTTCAATGCATTAAATGCGCAGGCGGGGACGCCTGCGGTCCCAGCACCTCATTAATCTTCTATTAAGGCGAGACTACGTATACTCGGCGCGAAAACGACTGAGTATGCCTATTCGACCAGGACCGAGGGTAATCCTCTTTGTGCTATGGACTGCACTAGTCTGCGTGCCTGCTACATCGCACGCTCAAACCCCTTCGCCTTCCCCGTCGACGCAGATCAGCTCAAGCGGCCAATCCAGCGCGTTAACAACTCAAATAACAATCGACGATGCACTGCGACTTGCAAATGCACAGGCCTCTGCTTTTCGAAGCGCAGCCTTAAATGAACGCATCGCGGCCGAAGACGTCCGCCAGGCCCAGGCTGCATTCCTACCCAAGATCAGCGCTCCACTGAGCTACATCTATACAACTCCAGCACTTGGATTACCGCCGGGTGAGCCGCGTGGTCCAAGTTTCGTGTCGAGCGATGGCATTGGCGTCTACGACGCGCTGGTTAATGTTTCCGGCGATTTTGATATAGGGGGTAGATTGCGCTCGACCGTGACGAAGAATCGGGCCCTGCTCGCGGCCGCCCACGCTGGTACTGAAGTCGCGAGACGCGCCTTGAACCAGGCTGTAGTTGAGGCCTACTACGGACTCGCCCTGGCAAGTGCACAACATCGCGCTGCCGAGGGAAACCTTTCTGCGGCGGAAGAGTTTGAGCATGTTACGTCGTTATTGTTCAGCGGAGGTGAAGTGGCCGCGGTAGATCTTACGCGCGCGCAGTTGCAAACATTGACGCGCCGTAATGAGCTCGAAAAAGCACGCGTGGAAGAAGAAGTTGCAGCAGCAACTCTGCGCATCCTGGTTGGTTATGAATTCTCTCGGCCTATCAATACAACAGACCTGTCGCTAACGATTCCAACCGACTCTGAAT
>QHXL01000039.1:0-7424 GCA_003222935.1 Acidobacteriota bacterium | reverse complement strand
CATCCAGCTGGAGCAACAATTAAGAGCTGCACAACAGGAGATCAAAATTGCGTGTGCCGATCTACTGCCGTCGCTGTCCTACTCGATAAACGGTGGCTTCGATACCGACTCACTCAAGGGACCACGTCTCAAGGAACACACCGGATTGTCAGCCGCTATCAGTTTGAATATTCCAATCTTCGACTGGGGCAACACCCGCAGCCGCGAAAGACAAGCGCGTTTACGTGCTGAAGTTGCTGCGAACGATCAGGCAGTGGAGTTACGAGCATTTACTCAACAGTTTTACGCAGCTCGAGCACAAGCAGCAGGCGCTGCGACCCGCATCAGGCTGGCGCGTGAAGGCGTGATCAAGGCGCAGGATAACCTCACCGCTTCGATAGCGCGTTATCGCGCGGGTGAAGCACAAATAGTCGAAGTTACGGAGGCGCAGACATCCCTGGTCGAACAACGCAGTGCACTCCATCAGGCAATCTTTGATTACCAAACGGCTTTATCGAGACTCCGACAGGCCACGGGCCAGTAAAAACTCGCTGGTGAAAACAGATGGTTCACGAATCAAATGACCAGGCACGAGCGGATTCAACTCTTGTTGAGCCCGTGAAGAGTCTACCGCCTAACAGACGCCGAAACGTCGTCATAGCCGTCGTCGCGTCGGCATTCGTTTTCATCACCCTCGTCACACTCATCATCTGGAGATCGAGGTCGGGAAGCGAAGCGGAAGCTGAAGTAACGCCAACTGTCAGTGTCAAAGTCGCAAAGGCGGAAAAAGGAACTATTGCCGCGGAGGTATCGGCAATCGGAACTATTTGGCCACGCGAGAAGGCGGATGTAGCCGCGAAGGTCAGCGCGCAAATCAAACAAATGGGCCTGTTGAAAAACCGGGTCGTCCGAGCTGGTGAAGTGATCGCAGTTCTCGAGTCGCGTGACCTGCAAGCTCAGCGTGCCGAAGCAGTAGCAGCACTAAATGAAGCACGGGCAAATGAACGCAGCATTGTCACCGGAACCATTCCCAAGACGAACGCCGAAGATCAAAGATCACTCGCGGACGCGCGCGCGAAAGTCAACACCGCTCGAGCTACCTTCGAGCGCCGTCGAGCTCTCTTTGCGAATGGCGGAATCTCAAAAAAAGATCTTGAAGCCTCTCAACTGGAACTCACGACCGCCGAGGACGAACTCCGACTACAAGAACAAACCATAGCTTTACGAACACGCTCACTAAACCCAAACGACCGGGCACTCGCGGCAGCACGTACAACCCAGGCACAACAGCGAGTGGCTACCCTCGATGCTCAACTCAGCTATGCAACCATTCGCTCGCCAATCACCGGCGTTGTAACGGATCAGTTTCAGTACGAGGGCGAGTTTGCCTCGGCAGGTGGAAAGCTCGTGACGATCGCCGACACGAGTACAGTGATCGTGAAAGCGCCTTTCTCCGACACCACGGCCTCGCAGTTAAAAACAGGTGATGCTGTGAAAGTTTTGCCTACAGATGAATCGGCCGAAGAGATGCACGGTCAGATCACTTTGCTCAGCCGGGCTAGTGATCCAACCAATCGAACGGTTGAGGTTTGGGTAACTCTCGGTAATGGCGGTGGGAAGTTGCGCGCCAACGGAGCAGCACAGGTAACTGTCTTTGCAAACTCAAAAAACGATGCCGTGATAATTCCAGTTTCAGCAGTAACACTCGAAATGAGTAACGCGACCGAGGGGACCGTCATGGTAACCGACGCACAAAATATTGCGCACGAAGTGAAAGTTACGACCGGGATCCGCACCAGCGACAAGATCGAAATCGTTGAAGGACTTCAAGGTGGCGAGACCGTAGTCGTTGAAGGTAATTACGCTTTGCCCGATGGGACCAAAGTAGAGATCGCTACGGAAGAAGAGAAGAAAGAAGACGCAGAGGAAGAAAAAAAGTGAGCTGATTTGTCGGGGCGTCCCTCCGTGGGCGCCCCTTCGAGGTCGATGTCATAGCTGAAGGAAGAGGGGAACCCCTTCCAGCCTTAAAGACTCAACAGATTCAAGAAGGGGCGCCCACGGAGGGACGCCCCGACAAATTCATGACTCTTGCTCGTGTAGTTTCACGTCAGTCTCGCGCTATCGTCGTAATTGTGGCGTTGCTTTGCGCCGCAGGTCTCTATGCTACCTGGCAACTCCCAATCTCAATTTTTCCTCAGACAGATTTTCCACGCATAGTCATCATCGTTGACAACGGCGAAGCGCCGGCGTCACAGACACTCGTTTCTGTCACACGTCCCATCGAAGAAGCGATGAACGGGATACCGGGAATCGCGCGCATAAAATCAAAAACTGCAAGAGGGTCAGCTGAAATCAACCTCTACTTCGATTGGAGCGGAAACATCGTCCAGGAACTGCAGTTGGTCCAGGCACGCATGTCGCAACTGGTGTCGACGCTTCCTCCGACTGCCGAGATTCGAAATATCGAACGATTGACGTTTGCTGTGTTCCCGGTAACTGGTTACAGCCTGACGTCTGACAAACGAGATCAGGCGACGCTGACAGACTTAGCGACTTATGTCGTGCGACCGCAGCTGGCACGCTTGCCTGGGGTGGCCATCGTCGGCGTTGCTGGCGGCAAGACGAGAGAGTTCCACGTCACGATCGATCCGGAGAAATTAACCGCCCACAATCTTTCCGCTCAACAAGTGGCCGATGCAATCCGCAACTCAAACATTATCGTTTCACCTGGTCTAATCGAAGAGAACCATCAACTCGAGCTGGCCCTGATAAGTGGACAGGCAAAACGAGCGGACGAGCTAAACAACATAGTCGTGGCCACGGTAAATAACGCGCCCGTTCTTGTAGCTGACGTCGCGACCGTCGCGCCGGGCGTCGAGCCTCAGTTCACCATCGTTACTGCCGATGGACATCCCGCCGCACTTGTAAACATCAACCGACAACCTGACGCCAACACCGTGGCAGTCGTCGATGAAGTGAAAGCCGCATTAACTGCAATGCGCGGACAAATCCCGAAAGACGTCCGCGTTGCTGCCTATTACGATCAGTCACTACTTGTACGGGAGTCGATCAAATCCGTCCGGGACTCAATCCTGGTCGGCTTGTTACTTTCGGTAGTGATTCTCTATGCGTTCCTGCGCAACTGGGGAACGACTTTCGTTGCAATCCTCGTAATCCCGGTCACAGTTCTGGTTACGTTTTTGGCGATGTGGCTCGCGGGTCTCAGTTTCGATTTAATGACACTCGGCGGAGTAGCAGCAGCGATAGGATTGGTGATCGACGACGCCATAGTTGTCGTCGAAAATATTTACACGCATATGTCGCGAGGACAGTCGCGACGCGAGGCTGTTCAAAGCGCTGTGTCGGAGATCACTGTACCGATCATCGGCTCGACCGTTACACCGGTTGTCGTATTTCTGCCGTTGACGTTATTGACCGGAGTGACCGGCGTGTTCTTTCGCTCATTGGCGCTCACAATGTCTGTGGCGTTACTAACATCGCTCGTCCTCGCGTTGGCATTCACTCCGGTTCTTGCCGAGCGGTTCGTAAAAGCTGATGCAAAAGACAACGTGCCAGGTGGAGAAGAGACTCACGGGCGTTTCCTCGGGGCGATAATCCGACAGTACGAATCAGTGTTGAGTATTGCATTGGATAACCGCTGGATCGTCGTCTTGACGATTGTCGTGGTGCTCGGCGGTTCTTACTTGCTGTATCGAACACTTGGTTCTGAGTTTCTGCCGGTGTTCGATGAAAGTGCATTCGTGCTCGACTACCTTGCTCCCGCGGGCTCCTCACTCGCCGAGACCGATCGAATGCTGCAACACGTTGAAGAGATGTTACTGGAAACTCCGGAGGTCGAAAGTTATTCACGACGCACCGGGTTGGAAATGGGACTCTTTGTAACTGAACCGAACAGCGGTGATTTTGCCGTTAAATTGAAACCAGGTCACAAACGAAGTACCGAAGAAGTCATCACTGAACTCCGCGAACAGATTGCTGAAACTGAACCGTCGCTGGAAGTTGAGTTTGTAGGTATCGTGCCTGATGTTATTGGAGATCTACAGGGCGCTCCCGAACCAATCGAAGTAAAACTCTTCAGCGAGGATGCCGGAGCATTACAGGCAAAAGCGGATGAGGTCGAGGGTGCAATCAAGAAAGTACCGGGAGTTGTCGACACCTTCAACGGGGTGGTAATTAGTGGACCGGCTGTGACGTTCAAGATCGATCAGTTGCGAGCGTCACAGTTCGGTGTAACCGCAAATGACGTTGCCGGCGCGATTACCACAGCAATGTCAGGCGACGCCACTTCGTCGATCCTGCAACAGGATCGCCTGATTAAAGTGCGCGTCATTTTTCCCGCAGCTGTACGCACCTCGCTCGATAAAGTAAAGGCGCTACAAATTCCTTCTTCATCCGGGCAATTATTCCGGCTCGACCAGATTTCGACGATTGAAATCGACAAGGGTCAGGCTGAGATCGAACGCGAAAATTTGCGTCAGATGATCGCGGTCACAGGACGTCTCGAAGGTAGCGATCTCGGCACAGCTATTCGTCAGATTCAAAGTCAACTAGCGAAGGACGTGAAGTTGCCACCCGGTATGACAGTCGAGTACGGCGGCGTCTATCAGGAGCAGCAATCGAGTTTTCGTGAGCTGGCGATCTCGCTGGTCCTTGCTGTGCTTCTGGTTTTTATCGCGTTGCTGATTGAGTTTCGATCCTACGCACATCCGATCGCGATTGTGACTGGCGCGGTCCTGGCGTTGAGTGGCGTGCTGCTGGCTTTGTTCATAACCGGATCAACTTTGAACGTGGTCTCACTGATGGGAATGATCATGATTGTGGGCATCGTCGCAAAGAATGGAATCCTGATGCTCGACGCTGTTGAAGATCACCTCAGGGCCGGCGACACGTTACGCGAAGCACTCCTACGCTCAGGACGACGACGCTTTCGACCGGTTCTAATGACTTCACTCGCAGCGATGCTCGGCATGCTGCCCCTGGCTCTCGGCCTGGGAGCAGGTTCAGAACTCTTGCAACCTTTGGCAATCGCGGTAATCGGTGGCCTGACTATCGCCCTGGCGTTGTCGCTCATCGTTACGCCCACCGTTTACGCAATGTTGCACCGAGAGATTTCTATTGAAGAACCATGAGCACTCATCACCGACCCTAAACGTGAAAGGACAACCCCATGATCAGTATCAGAACTGCCTTAGTCGCTGCATCGATTGCGATAGCGTTATTTCAAGGTGACACTGGATATAAAGTTCAGACGCGCTATCCGGTTCCCGGCAATGGCGGATTTGATTACATAACTATCGATAGCGCTGCGCGCCGTTTATACGTGTCGCACGGAACTCAGGTCGATGTGGTTGATGCCGACAATGGAAAACTGATTGGCACGATTGCAGATACTCCAGGAGTTCACGGTATTGCTATCGCCGCTGAATTCAAACACGGCTTTACCAGCAACGGTCGTGAGAACAAGGTTTCGATGTTTGACCCGACTACTTTGCAATTGATCAATAAGATCGATGTCGGTAAGGGACCTGATGGTATCTACTACGATCCGGGCACCAAACGTGTCTTCACTAACAATCACGGTACGCACGACATCACAGCCATTGACGCTAAGACGGGTGCAGTTGTTGGTACAGTTAAGGTCGAAGGTGATGGAGAGTCGGCAATAGTTGCTGATGGTCTTGTCTACGTAAACATCGAAGACACTAACGAGGTTGTTGTTTTCGATCCCAAATCACTCGAGGTGAAAAATCGTTTTCCGATCGGTGTAGCAAAAACACCAACAGGTCTGGCGTACGACGCAAAGACGAAACGGCTGTTTATTGGCTGTCGTAACGAGCCAAAGATGGTCGTGATGGATGCCGTTTCCGGCAAAGTTATAACGAGTTTTCCTATCGGAAAAGGCGTTGACTACGCCGGCTTCGATCCAAAAGCAAAGCTAATTTTCTTTTCCTGCAGCGAGGGAGTTTTGAACATATTTCACGAGAAATCAGCGGACGACTACGAAGATGCAGGACCAGTTAAGACGCAACCAAGCGCGCGCACAATGGCCTTCGATCCAAAGACCAGCAAGATATTTTTGAGCGCTGCTGAGTACGTTGAAACACCTCCAGCAACGGCCGGCGGAAGACCACAGCGAAGCGTGAAGCCCGGATCGTTTGCAGTACTTGTAGTCGGCAGGTAACCTCAATCTAAACAGGTAAGTAACATGCGAAGAAATAGAATCTTGCGTTGCACCTTCGCCACAGTTCTCTTCCTATGCTTCCTTTCACTGGGATCAGCAGTGCGGGCGCAAGTGCCTTCAAAGCCAAAACCGACTTCCACTCCGCCATCGCTTGAAAAGGAATTCTTCAAAAATATTCTGCGAGACCAGAAAGCGATTTGGACCGCTCCACTTCACTTGCGAAAGGCTGACGCGATTTGGATTGCGCCGGCAACGGTAGGAGCGTTGGCGTTGGTGGCCACCGATCGGATCACTGGAGACGAGATAGCGGAAGCTCACGGTCTCGTGCGAACAAGTGAAAACATTAGCTATGCCGGATCCTTTTATGCCTCGGCAGCAGCTGCAGCGACTTTCTATCTCGTAGGTCGGCAAAAGAATGATTACCGGGCTCGTGAAACAGGAATTCTCGTGGGAGAAGCATCCATTAATGGTTTCATCGTGGCTACAGCGCTAAAAACAATTAGCCAGCGTGTTAGACCAAAGGAAGGCCGCGACCGAAGCGAGTTCTTCGATGGCGGGACTTCCTTTCCCTCTGGACATAGCACGCAGGCGTGGGCGGTAGCTACTGTCATCGCGAATGAGTATCACGACCGCCGCCTGGTCCAGGTTGCTGCATATGGTGTCGCAAGCGCCGTCAGTATCGCCCGCTTTACTGCTGGTAAACACTATCTTTCTGATGTGCTGGTGGGCAGCGCTTTAGGGTACGGCATCGGTCACTATGTTTATCGAAAACATCATCGGGACACGTCCGACCTGGCCGACGTTAACGAACTGGATAAGCCGTCTATTTGGCCAACGATTACACCACACTACAATCGGCACGCTCGACAGTATGGAATCGTGATGAACTGGACCTTCTAGCTAATTTGTCGGGGCGTCCCTCCGTGGGCGCCACTGCTTGCTTTAAAAGAGTTACAAAGTTCAAGAAGGGGCGCCCACGGAGGGACGCCCCTACAATTAAGACCTTATGGTTGACTCGGTTCGAATCAGACTTACGCTTTGGTATGCCGCAGTTCTTGCGTTGTCGCTCGTCGTATTCGCATTTGTCGTCTACTACGCGGCGGCTGGGATTTTCTATGAGCGTCAGGATGAGTCGTTGCGTTCGACGGCCCAGACAGTTGCCAGCGCTTACGCAGAAGAATTCGAAGAACTACACTCGGTGGAAAGAGCCGGCGAAGTTGTTTTATCTGAGATAAGTTTTCCC
>QHXL01000038.1:10772-11076 GCA_003222935.1 Acidobacteriota bacterium | reverse complement strand
CTGATTCATCTGCATTGCATACGACGTACTTTGGTTTTGGAGAGTCTTTCGGAACAAAGCCCCACTTCATTCCGGTCGGAAAACCCGCGCCGCCGCGTCCGCGCAACGCCGACTTCTTCACTTCGTTAATAACATCATCCGGAGACATGCCGTCGAGAACCTTCTTGAGTGCTTCGTAACCGCCGTTGCGACGATAGACGTCCAGCGTGTTCGAGTTCTCAAGGTGAACTCGACGAAGTTGTAAAGGCTCACATCCGATGGCTTTTATCTGCATACTAAATGTCCGATAAACTTCAGTTTGTCG
>QHXL01000038.1:3256-10689 GCA_003222935.1 Acidobacteriota bacterium | reverse complement strand
CGTTGTCAGGTTCTCGTGGTAATCGAAGTTCAACTGAAACATCGGCGCAGTGCCACACGAACCGAGACATTCAACTTCCGATAACGTGAAACGAAGGTCAGCGGTAGTCTCCCCAGGCTTGATCCCGAGTTTGCTCGAACAATGTTCTGTTATTGTTCCGGCTCCTCGTATTTTGCAAGAGAGTGTCTTGCAAACCTGGATGTGATACTTGCCGACCGGTTCGGTATTGATCATCGAGTAGAATGTCGCGACTTCCCAGATGTCGGTGATGCGCAACGTCAAACGGTTTGCGAGATACAACACACCAGCCGGATCGAGATATCCACCACGCTCCCTCTGCACAATAAACATCAACGGCAGAATTGCAGATCGTTTCACCGGATACTTCGCCAGGTGTCGATCGATCTCAGCCTCAACGTCAGGTGAAAACGTCGCCGGCGCCACGTTAAGGTCGACAGGCTGAGAGAGAGGTTGGATGTTTATTAGTTGAGAACTCACGAATTTTGTCTCTAGTTCTTTGTACTTAGATCTTTGTCTTTAGATTTTAGTGCTTTGTACTTTGAGTTTGTAATTGTGAACCAAAAACACCAAGCACAAAGATCAAAATACAAAGATCAAACCACCAAGCTCTATCTGTCTATCTCCCCCAGCACAATATCCAGCGATCCAATTACTGCAACGATGTCTGCGACCATTTCACCTTTTGCCATGTCGGGTAGGGCCGACAGATTAACAAAGCTTGGCCCACGGAAATGCACGCGACTTGGTTTAGGTCCACCGTCGGATTTCATGTAGACACCCAGTTCACCCTTCGAAGCCTCAATTGCGTGATAAACCTCGCCTGCTGGAACGTCGAAGCCTTCAGCGACGATAAGGAAGTGATGAATCAAAGCATCCATGTGCGTCTTCATTGCTTCACGATCCGGCAGCACCACTTTCGGAGCGTCGGCTTTCACTGGCCCGGGTTTCAATCTTGATAAAGCCTGCACGGCAATCTTGTGCGACTCCTTCAACTCGCGCATCCGTACCATGTAGCGCGCCCAGACGTCGCAATCCATTTCAACTGGTACTTCGAAATCGTACTTTTCGTAACCGGTGTAAGGGTTGGCTCGCCTAATATCAAGGGCCACGCCACTTCCACGCAAGCATGGACCAGAAAGTCCCCAGTCAATTGCGTCCTCCGCGGAGATGTAGCCAACACCTTGCGTGCGTTTTTGAAAAATACGATTGCCGGTCAGAAGAGTGTGAAACTCATCGACTGCTTTCGGAAAGTCATTGAGAAACTGTATACAACGGTTCTCAAAACCAGCCGGTAGATCCATCATTAACCCGCCAATGCGGAAGTATGACGGAGTAAGCCGACCACCCGAAGCAGCTTCGATCAGATTCAGAATCTTCTCGCGCTCGCGGAAGCAATAGAAGAAGACAGTCATCGCGCCGATGTCGAGCGCATGAGTGCCGAGCCAAACAAGATGCGACCCTATTCGTTGCAGTTCACACATCAACACTCGGATCGTCTGAGCTCTTTCAGGAATTTCCAGGCCTAGTAGTTTCTCACCAGCCATCACGTAGGCGAGGTTGTTGCCGAGCGGATTCAGGTAGTCCATCCGGTCGGTAATTACGATCCCCTGTTGATACTTCTTATATTCAAAGAGCTTCTCCATTCCCGTGTGGAGATATCCGATGTCGGGAGTCGCTTTGACGACCATTTCGCCGTCAAGCACTAACTCGAGACGCAAGACACCGTGTGTCGACGGGTGTTGCGGTCCCATCGAGATTGTCATTTGGGTGTCGAGCGGTCTATCGACGACCTCAAATTGCGGTGGAAGTGTTGTTGAACTCATGATTATTGCAGATTTTAGATTTCAGATTGCAGATTGAAAGAAGCGGAAATCTGCAGTCTTCAATCTGAAATCTGAAATTACTTCAGACTGTATGGTTCGTAACCTCTCAGGGGGAAATCTTTGCGCAGCGAGTAGCCTTGCCAATCTTCAGGCAAGAGAATTCGACGCAAGTCAGGGTGACCATCGAAGATCACACCAAACAGGTCGTACGTCTCCCGCTCGTGCCAATTCGCTGTACGCCAAATACCAGTCACGCTAGACACATGAGTGTCTTCCTCGTTCAGGACTACCTTCAAACGCCAACGGTGATACTTCGTTGTCGAGAACAGGTGATAGTTAACTTCAAAACGAGGTTCTTCTTCGACGCCGCGGTCTGCTCCGCAGATATCAGCGAGAAAGTCGAAACGAGATTCCGGCCAGGTTTTCAAAAATGAACAGACTTCAAGTATGTGCTCGCGCGGCACGACGACAGTCGTTTCACCTAGCGCGTAGATAATTTCCTTAACCCAATCTGGATGTTCACGCTGGAACGCCGCCACGAGCGGTGACGGCGTCTGCTCTTTAGGTTGAGTTGAGTCTACAGAAATTTCCGACTTTTCCGGCCCTGACTCCATTGACTAATATGCTCGACTCTCTACGAAGAACGACGACGTTCGTGTCTGGATGCGATCGTATACGGACGTGATTCAGGCAAAGTGTTCTGGAGAGCTGTTGAGCCGTCCGTTACAGGCAAAGTTCCGGGAACGACGGCCTGGCGTGCTTCGTCTTCCGGAATATCACGCCGGTCGCGAACACTCTCTTTCATCACTTTTTCCTGAAGCATCATTACCGCATGAATCAACATTTCGGGGCGGGGCGGACAACCGGGGATATAAACGTCGACCGGGACGATCTTGTCGACACCTTGAACGATTGCGTAATTATCAAACACGCCACCTGACGTTGCGCAGGCTCCCATTGAGATAACCCACTTTGGTTCCGGCATCTGATCATAGATCCGACGTAGGACGGGAGCCATTTTTCTTGAGACTCTTCCCGAAACTATCATTACATCAGCCTGGCGTGGGCTAGCGCGGAACACTTCTGAGCCAAAACGTGCGAGATCGTTTCGTGCTGATGTCGCATTCATCATTTCGATAGCACAGCAGGCGAGACCAAACGTCGCCGGCCACAGCGAAGACTTTCGCGCCCAGTTAATTAAGGAGTCGAGCTGGGTGGTCAGAACTTCCGGCAAAGCCTCGGCTATTATGTTTTCGAGTCCCATTTGAAAACTTCCTTACGCCGCGGGGCGCTTTCGCTCTAGTTGACGGGCTTCCAGATCCGCCAGGGCGCGGGCTTCAGCTTCGGCCTCGTGGCGCGCGCGCTCACTCCAATCAAATGCACCTTTTTTAACGACGTAGATGTATCCTACCAGCAGTAGTCCGATAAAGATCATCATCTCGACATAGACAAACGTTCGACCTACCTGTGCACCGATCGACTTTGCTACGACAGCCCAGGGCACCAGGAAAATTACTTCAATGTCGAAAAGGATGAAAATCATTGCGATGAGGTAGAACTTGACGGAGAAACGTTCCCGGGCGGAACCCACCGGATCCTTTCCACACTCGTAAGGCATGAGTTTGGTACGAGTAGATTTTCGTTGGCCCACGAATTGTGAAAGGAGGATGTTGCCGACCGCAAAACCACCGGCGACGATGAACATCAGGAGTATGGGCAGGTAATCGGAAAGCCGAAACGTCATCTCAAAACACAGTCCTGACCTGCCATAGAACGATTTCGATCAATACTAATCGTTCGTGGCGAGCGCCACTCACCTTCGAGATTGAGAATCATTGTACAAGCCGATGCTAGTCGAAGTGATCAAGGGTGTCAAGCAACGTTCTGGCTGAGGTTTGCGCGAAAAAATTTGCAGATTGACCGTCAAAAAATGCTTATGCTACCGTTGAAAGTCCTCACGCGCGCCGTCAGTTTTCTAAGTGCTGGATAGGACACTTTGCAGACCCTGTAGATTAAGTGATCACCGGATTCAATACCGATATAGAACATGATGGAGTTGTCTATCATGTTCAAACCGAAGATAAGGGACTCGATACACCGATAATCCTTTCGCTTGTCTACACTGGCGGGACAATTCTCGCGAGTAAGCGTGCTCCTTACAAAGATCTAATCGCCGAAGGTTTTAGCGACGAAGCGCTCGCCGAACGTCTGAAGCGTCAACACAAACTAATTTGTGCTGCGATACATTCCGGCAGAATCAACGATCTAAAAAAGATGAGTACCCGCCGCGCTCCTGAGGTACCAGAGGCAGAAGCGCCGGTCGAGGTTGGTAACCTTGCGCCAGAATTGGTTGAAGAGATGCTGGTGGCGCCTGGCACTGCTGAGTCCGATGCTGAAGTCGTCGCTGAGGCCCCCGAACTCCTTTTTGACAAGGAGGACTCGGCGACACGTGTATTGCACGTCTCTCAGGAAGCAGAAGTTGGGGATACCAGCGAATTCGAACTCGAGGACGAGGAGCCAAGGACGCAAGAGGTCCAAGTCGCTCAGGAAGAACCCGCCGAGATTACGTCCGAGTTCATTCTTGAGGCAGAAAAGGTACCTGCCGAGGAGTTTCAAGTTGTAAGGGACGAAGCTTTCGAAGATGTTTTTGAGATTGGGATTGCAAGTGTGCCTTCACAGGTGTGGTCACCGCCGGAAAAAGTCGAACCGCCCCCGCCTCCACCGCCCGAGGTTGTTCCGATACAGGAGGCACCACATGACAAAGCCTACACAGTTCACGATCCGAGAGGTCAGGGTTTGCCTCAGGAGTCGACACTCGTTGAAGGTCTCAACATTATCTTATTAGACGAGGCGGAGTTTTACGCGGGTGAATCTCGAGTGCTGCGAGTACTCGTCGTAAATCGAGAGGGCGATGACGAAAAGCCTCTGGCAAATACTGCCATCTCGATCAAGATTTTAGGCACCGCGTTTCGACCGCTAATTTACTCGCTTAAAACCGATCGCGACGGTGTAGCATCGGTCGCTACTGAAATGCCCGTCTTCACATCGGGAAGAGCAGCGGTGCTTGTTCGCGCCGTAGCGAAGGACCAGGCGGCTGAACTTCGGAAAATCATTCATCCAGTCAAATAAGGACAAAGGGTTTGCAGGTTTACGTTAACGGCGAAGACAAGGAGCTTGGCGACGGACTCTCTCTACTCGACCTTCTTAATATTCTCAATCTTCCCATCCAACGTATTGCAGTTGAACTTAATCGAAGCGTAGTGCGTCGCGCCGAGTGGGCGAGTACGCCGTTAAAGGACGACGATCGAGTTGAGATCGTTCACTTTGTTGGCGGCGGTTCATTCGGTCGCATCGAAAAGAAAATGAGTGTAGAGTCACAGCAAAGATAAGCAGGCTTTCTCGAAAGAGGTGGATCGAGTTTCAAATGTCGACAGCACTAACTGTAAAAGAAACGGATGATGTTTTTGAGATTGGGGACCTAACGTTCACCTCTCGATTGATCATTGGAACGGGCAAGTATCGCAGTCACGCGGAGATGCAGAGGGCACATGAGGCGTCGGGTGCCGAGATGGTGACTGTCGCGGTGAGGCGGGTACCCTTAGACCGGAGTTCTGAATCGTTTCTGGATTACCTCGATCCAAAATTAAAGATTCTGCCAAACACCGCTGGCTGTTACTCCGCGGATGATGCAGTGCGTACAGCCCGGCTCGCACGCGAAGCATTACAAACAGATCTCCTCAAGCTTGAAGTCATCGGTGATCAAACAACGCTATTCCCCGACAATGAGCAAACACTGGAGGCCGCACGCATTTTGGTCAAGGAGGGTTTCGTTGTTCTGCCATACTTCAACGACGATTTGATAATGGCAAAGAAACTTCTGGATGCGGGATGTGTTGCCATCATGCCTCTGGCTGCGCCGATCGGATCGGGATTGGGAGTTCAGAATCCCGCGAACCTGAGAATCATGCGCGAACAATTACCTGACGCCACGATCATCGTTGACGCCGGTGTCGGAACCGCGAGTGATGCTGCAATTGCAATGGAACTTGGCGCCGATGCAGTGTTAATGAATACGGCGATCGCTGAAGCGCAAGACGCCGCAAAAATGGCGGAAGCTATGAAACTAGCAATTAAGGCTGGTCGCCTTGCATATATGTCAGGTCGAATGCCCAAACGCTTATACGCGAGTGCCTCAAGTCCACTTGCCGGCGTCATCAAATAGTTTCCTGTTCACGACAATCCCAACACACCGGAGGATCGTTCTGCGTGAACCTTATCCCGCGACGGCAGTGAGATTTCTCGAGTAGCGACAACCTCGGATTTCTTGTTCGCAGTTCGGCGGTCCCTGGTTGCTACTCTTCGCTCAACGAACTGCACCTCGTTGACTCTCGACACACGATTGAGACTTGTGGCCTGGCCAATAAATGCCAGGTGATCGTTGATGTTGAAGAGGACCATCCAGAACTCACAAACAATTCTCCACGCAAGATTGCCGAGTACAAGACTGCCAGCTCCTATCGCGATATAACGCCAGCCAAGTTCTCGGGAAATGTTTGCGTCGTTTAGTCCCAGTCCTGCCCAAACAATTAGCGTCACTGCACCGCCAGTTAGAATCAGAAAGCCTAATGCGTAGATCGCTTTTACGACCGAGGTTGTAATCAACCTTTGAAACGAAAAGTAGCCAGACATCGGGATGCTCCTTAAAAGTTTCTGGTATTTCTACGTGCTAATAATTAGAGCAGAATGGACCTTGAGGAGTTTCGAAGGTTTGAAGACATTTGTATTGCGATTACAAAAATGTCCGACGAAGCTTAAGTTTGTCCAGAGCCAAGCATATTTAACCATCGACAAACTCAAGGAACCTCCGATCGAAGTGTTAGGGTCTCGTTCGTGTTTATTCGTGTGATTTCTTGGATGGTTCCTCCGCCGAAAAAAGAACGATCCACGAACTCACACGAACAAACACAAACGAAATCTTTGCTCAATCAGAATTTCCTAAAGTTCGTCGGACATGGACCGCATCTTCGGAAGGCTCAGTAGGACTTTTTCTTTTTCCAACATTACACGGTCGCCGAGGTCGGTGATTGCTACAGTTGGATATTGACCTTTGCTGACAGCCAAGCAGCGAGCCGCGACAAGTGCTTCGATGTAAGCGGCGATCTCATCTTGAAGCATGTCTTTGAGTAGACCATAAGTCGAAAGCGCGTCGAGTTTTGCATTCAGGACATTGCGTGAAGCGGATCCCCGCAGTGTTGCCGCGAGTATTCTCTTCCCAAACCGACCTTTCATTCTCTTGGCGCAGGCAAGTATTTTTCGTACCTTGAGTAGCTCGCTATCGCTAATCACGCGTGGCGAGATCTCCGTGGTCGTCACGAAAGAATCTTCGTTAGCTGCCTCGATTGTCACTGGGACACTTGGAGAGCAGTTCCCACAAGTTCCACACGTTCGCGAGTGATGACGATCGCCGAAGTAGTTGAGTATGTATGCCCGGAAGCAAAGGTTCGTGTAACAAAACTCGATCATCTCGCGAAGCTTGCGACGTTCAAGGTCGCCTCGTTGTGTGACGTCGCTGTGGTTTACGCGCAAAGG
>QHXL01000038.1:0-3209 GCA_003222935.1 Acidobacteriota bacterium | reverse complement strand
GGTCATTACCTGTAGCGACACGCTCGATGTGACCGGCCCGCTCGAGCAGGTAGAGCGCCGAGTTAATTGCCATTTCGTTTCGTTCAGCGGCGCGCTTCGCAATTTCTTTTGCGGTCAATTCGATCCTTTTCAGTCCGGGCGAAACAATTGCGTCGTACACACTCTTTACTAGACTACCGTTTGGATAAGATCCGTCGATAAAAAAGTCGTGTGTATTTTTATCGGCGTAGTTAAAAAGCAGCACACAGGTGGACGGCAATCCGTCGCGACCCGCGCGGCCGATCTCCTGGTAGTACGCTTCAATTGAGCCAGGCATCTGGTAGTGCGCTACGAACCGAATGTCGGGTTTGTCGATACCCATGCCAAACGCATTTGTGGCAACAATCATCTGTTTCTTGCCGGTCATGAATTCTTCCTGGGCTCGTATTCGTTGAGCGTCGGTCAAGCCGGCGTGGTACATCGCCACGCTCAGGTCGGCTTCCAGTAACTTCGCGCTTACTTGCTCGACTGCTTTACGGGTCGCCGCATATATGATCCCGGAGCCTGGATGTGACTTTGCGAGTCTTTTTATTTGGGCAATTTTCTCCCGCTCACGTTCCGTATGGGCTACTTGTATTGAGAGGTTTGGTCGGTCAAATCCACTGACAAAGGTTTGGGGACTTTTTAAACCGAGCTGCTGAATGATGTCAGACCGAACGTATGGAGTGGCCGTGGCGGTTAGAGCGAGAGTGCGAACGTTGCCGAGAGATTCAATTACATTTCTGAGGCGCAGATAGTCAGGTCTAAAGTCGTGACCCCATGTGGAAACACAGTGAGCTTCGTCGACAGCGAATAGAGAGATGTTTACTGAGCTCAGCGCCGTCGTGAAGCGCGGGCTGCGAAATCGTTCCGGAGCTACGTAGACCAATTTGTATTGCCCGCGCCGCAAGGATTCGATCCGGTTTCGTTGCTCGCCATCCGGGATCGCGCTGTTGATGAAAGTGGCAGGTAGACCTCGGGCGTGAAGCGCGTCAACCTGGTCTTTCATAAGTGCGATCAGTGGCGAGACGACGAGAGTCGCACCCTCCATCATCATCGCCGGTAGTTGATAACAGAGTGATTTACCGCTTCCGGTGGGCATGACGACTACGACGTCCTTGCCGGACAGCACACTGGCAACAACTTCCCGCTGTCCTTCGCGAAAGTCTTCAAAGCCAAAGTGCTTTCGCAAAGAATTTGTTGCGTCGTCCATTGAGTGCATGTGAGTGAATTTACAACGGAGTGAGGTTGCTTCCAAACACGTCACGTGGATTTGTGAAGGCGTCACTTCCTAAAGAGCTTTGTGTTTTGATTTTTGTGCTTTGTTCTTTGTACGCAACTCGAGAGTTAACTCTTGTTCTGAAGCCGCCTGTTAGATGGGATCTAAGTACAAAGATCAAAGTACAAAGATCCAAGCCCCAGTTGATTCCGCTCAGAGACGGTGTTGATGACTGCAAGCATAAATGAATCGGGCTTGAAGTGTTGCGTGGACCTGGCGTCGCGAGGCTAAAGTCGGTCGCGTTATTTCCTGTGTCTGTGCACCCCAGACTGTTTCGCGCAACCGCGTTCGTGTTGCTCGGCGCGGGAGTAGGACCAGTACCCTCAAAGCAATTTGCGGACGTGCCGTAGCCAACAAGGTCTGCGATGTTTGTACTAACAGGACAGGCTCCAGTGAGTTGAGACGCATTTTTGACCAAAGCAACCTTACCGGCAGTCGCTGCCAGCGCAATCGTTCCGGAAACCTCAGGTGGCGGGAGTAGTGAGCCTGTCGCTCCACCCGCTTCCTGAACCAAATAATATTGTCCAGGTGCCAGTATCGTCGCCGTTAAGTTTGTTACTGACCAGGTCGCGGCTGTAGCGCTTGAGTACTGAACAGACCAGCCACTAAGGTCCACCGCTGTATCTCCAGCATTGAAGAGCTCAATGAAGTCGTTGCGGAAAGGTGCGCCCGCATTACCTCCACCGCCAAAGACCTGGCTAATGACGACGTTGGGATTAGCGACAGGTGAAGGAGAGGGAGACGGACTTGGAGTCGGCGAAACTGATGGAGACGGCGTTGGCGTTGGTATCGGCGTGGGTGTTGGTGATGGAGATGGATTTGGTGTCGGCGAAACTGATGGAGATGGTGTTGGCGTAGGTTCAGGTGTGTTGCCTTGAATATTTTGTGGATCACTCGGCGTCAGCAAGTGAAAATCCTGAAAGTTGTCTTGAGTGTCCTGGGTGCTACCCGAAAGCCCTCCCGGTTTCCGTTCGTAACTCTGGTTAGCATCGCTTGGCAAAGGTGCTAGATGCATGCCTTCTCGAAACACAGAACCCGGGCTCAAACCTACCTGATCGATGACAGTATCGTCTGCGAGTGTGATAGCGACGCCGCCGTCGTTCGCAAAGCCGCTGGTAAAGCTCTGATCGCTTGTCACTAGTCCGCTATAGCCGGCCGAGTTTGTGGCGAGAAAGTGTCCGCGAGCCAGGATGAATGTATTCGAGTTGATGGTCAAACGGGTGGTGATCGTACCGGAACTGCTCGAGCCCCGAATCTTCAAGCCACCTGCATTCACGACTGCATCGCTGTTGTTATAGATCTCAACAAACTCATCGCTGGCCCCACCTGGTCCACGTGTCCGAAACTCGCTTATGAGGAGTGGTGGAATTGGCGACGGGGCTGGCGTCGGAGTGGGAGTTGGCGATGGTGTCGGAGTTGGAGCTGGCGATGGCGTCGGTGTGGGGGTCGGAGTTGGAGTTGGAGTTGGTGTTGGAGTTGGAGTTGGAGTTGGTGTTGGCGTGGGAGTTGGAGTTGGAGTTGGTGTTGGAGTTGGTGTTGGCGTTGGAGTTGGTGTCGGTGTTGGCGTCGGAGTTGGTGTTGGAGTTGGCGTTGGAGTCGGCGTTGGAGTTGGCGTCGGAGTTGGCGCTGGTGTAGGCGTCGGTGTCGGAACCGGGGTCGGAGTGGGCGTAGGTCCAGGTAATGGAACAAAACCATTTCCATCGACCCTCGTTCCCGGGCTAAAAGGGTTGTTGTTACTTCCGTCTGCGATTCGATGGAGAAGAAAACTTCCGATGACATCCGGCGCGCGTGTTAGAGACTGATTAGCATCGCCCGGCAGGTTTGTAGTTGAGCCGTAGGTTACAGACGTCACAATCGTCCCTGATTGATCGCGAAGTGTGACGACACCACCTGAATTAGCCAGCGAGAGTCC
>QHXL01000606.1 GCA_003222935.1 Acidobacteriota bacterium | reverse complement strand
TTAAAAGATAACGGCATATACGCCATCGAAGATACGCAAACGTCTTACTGGAAAAGGGTCGGCGGGATTGAATGGGGCGGCTCAAGCGACGTATCTTCAGCCGATACAACGATGGGCTATTTCAAGTCGTTGACCGATGGGCTGAATTATAAAGAGTTCGTCCATGGGAAATACGAGCCGACGTATTTTGATCAGAATATTATTTCAATCCATTTCTATCATGCTCTGATTATTATTCATAAAGGCGCCAACAACGAAGGCAGTCCGTATCTTGAGCGTCTTAGAAGAGAGTTTAAGTCAATGAAACTTCCGCCCGGTTAATACTGAATTTTAAGTATGGCGGGCTGGATTTATCGTTAACAACGACGATGAAAGCATTAGCGAAATAGCAGCGCTTATAATCTAGAAAGTGTGGACCATGAACACGAAATTCTGATTGCTCATCGCGCACGAAAACTTCTGAAAACTTCTGAAAGCCTTACCCCGGATCAAGTCACTCCGCCTATGAGAAAGTTCGCCCATATCGTACATCCTTTAATCGTCCCACCTGATTCTGATCTTTTTAGAGCGCAGCCTGTTACGTTCAAGACGATGCAAACTGCGAAGGATTTTGCTAAAGACGAACTTCAAGTTGAATTTTATTCAGCCCAGTATTTTGAAGACAGGTCAATCGTTCCACCGGACTTTTTCATGACTCCTGATTTGAATCGCTCGATTATGGATATTGCAACATTCAAGTATCCTCGCAGATTACCTTTGCTCAAAGACATTTTAGACCGGCTCTTTGCCGCGACGGATGCGGAGTATTTAATTTACACGGGCGTTGATATTGCCTTGCAGCCATATTTCTATTCAACAGTAAATAGAATCATTAATCAGGGGGTTGATGCTTTCATAATAAACCGGCGCGTTCTTCCCGAAACTTTTCAAGACTTGGATCAGATACCGTTAATGTATGCTCAACTTGGCAGACCGCATCCGGGGCGAGATTGTTATATCTTCAAACGACAAGTGTACCCGCGTTTTTCTTTAGGAGATGTCTGCGTCGGTATGCGTCGGGTTGGAGCGGTGCTGGCTCTTAACCTGGTCTATTACTCGATAAATTTTCAGGAGTTTAGAGATTTACATATGACGTTTCATTTGGGAGAGCGCAGTTTCTGGAGAGACAAACGATTCGATGATTATCACGCCCACAATCTGCGTGAATGGACGCGTCTACTCGAATCCTTTCGGCAGCGTTACCCGCATGTAAAATCGGAATTCGTTGATCGTATGGCTCGAACCGACAGTGAAAAGCGAATGTAAATTCATTAATGCAGTCAACTGAACCCTTTTTGCAATCAAGCCGTTTACTTGAGGATGGGCTTGAGTTTTCCGAAGTTTATTATTGGGAAAATAAACAGTTTCGCCTGGCGTCCTACCAATCTCTGCTTTTTCTTTCGCTAATTTTGCTAACACGGAGAGCTAACGTATGCGGTCAATTGCCGGATCTCCCCATGCAATTACAGTCGCCTTAATCCTGATATTCCTTTTGTCACCAACCTCAACAGAATCACTTACAAAAACAGTAAAAACCTCTGACAACAAATCCGCCGCTCACGAGTGGCTCGACGTAGCGCTAGAAGCAACCGCGCGTGAACATGAGCGTGTAGCACCGCGACCTACGGTCGGTTCGCGGATGCTGATGATTATTACGACTGCAATGTATGACGCGTGGGCGGCTTACGACGACAAAGCAGACGGCACACGCCTCGGCGGAAAGCTACGGCGGCCGGCTCCTGAGCGCACGGAAGCCAATAAACGCATTGCCATTGCTTATGCTGCCTACCGATCCATGCTCGATCAGTTTGCCGAAGATAAGCCGTGGCTCGATGAACAAATGCGCAACCGAGGTTTTGACCCGAACGATAAAACAACCAACATAACCAAACCGCAGGGCATTGGAAATGTCGCAGCCGAGGCACTGCTTGAATATCGTCATAGAGACGGCGCCAATCAGTTCGGCGATGAGCCAGGTTCAGATGGCAAACCTTACTCCGATTACACTTTTTATCGACCAGTAAACGCATCGAACAAAACTACTGACCCTGATTGCTGGCAGCCCATAGAATTTACGCTTGCCGACAAGAAGAAAGTCACGCCTGGGTTTTTGACCCCGCATTGGTATCGAGTCAAACCGTTTGCGCTCGAACGCAGCGACCAATTCCGCCCTCCGCCGCCGCCGAAGGTAGGTTCCGAGCAATTAAGAAAAGAAGTTGACGAAGTTTTGATGTATAACGCGACCCTCACGCTTCAACAAAAAGCGATTGTCGAATTTATGCGAGACGGACCGCGTTCGACGGGACAGTCGGGTCATTGGCTGAAGTTTGCGCAAGCAGTCTCATTGCGCGATAAATACGATATTGATAAAGACGTCAAATTATTTTTTGCGGTGGGGGTCACGGCGTTTGACGCTTTTATCGCAGCCTGGGAAGCCAAGCGGTTTTACGATTCGTCGCGCCCGTGGACGCTTATCCGGTATTACTACAAAGATAAAATGGTGCGCGGTTGGAATGGCGTCGGCAGAGGCGTAATCACTTTGCCTGCGGCCGATTGGCATCCTTACTCACCGCTTTCCTTCATCACGCCTCCGTTTCCGGGATACGTTTCCGGTCACAGTACGGTCAGCGCAGCATTTTTTTGGCGCAACCTACACACGCCACGCGGGCGAGTTAACTGAACCAGGAATTTCCTGTGAAATCAAACAAAGCCAGGACGGCAAGCCGAGCACAGACTTTCAGGGTGATGGCACGATTGTTTTAGAACTTCCGACCTTCAGCGCGACGGCCGAAATGGCTGGAATCTCTCGCATCCTCGGGGGGTACCATATTCAAGCTGATAACATCGCCGGATTGGATTTAGGTAGGAAGGTAGCAAATTATGATTTTCCAAAAATAAAAGCTTACTTTGAAGGTGCAGCACCTAAATGATCATTTTCCCATTAACCGCCGGTGACAACACATCAATTCCTCTGAAGACCTCCACGAATCAATACCAGCTGAAGACCTCCACGAATCAATACCACCTGAAGACGCTCACGATGTTTGAGAAATCGTCGGTCCAGGCGTGGGCTCCGTTTTGACCTTCAACTTTGCGCCAGCGAGGGTCTCGGGCCAGGCTGTCGAATGCACGGGAGTGCTGGGCCATGACTAACCATTCCGAAGGATCCTTGCCCGTTGCCGCATTACCTCCGTCGGCCAAACTCAGACACGCCGCGCCATTGCGTTGAGCCAAATCTGCAAGCACCGAATCGAGTTTGAGACTGCGGTTGGAAATGTGAAATACCAGCATTCCCCCGGCTGCCAGCTTCGACCTGTACAGACTGATTGCCTCCTGCGTCATGAGATGGATCGGGATGGCGTCAGAGTTAAAAGCATCCAAAACGATAAGGCCGTAATGTTGGTCGGGGGCGTTCTGCAATTCGAGACGCGCATCACCCAAAACTGTTTTGGTCGACGAGTCTCCACAAATATGCAGGTAAGTAAAATACTCTGCGGTTTGCGCTACCTTGATGACGGCGGGATTGATTTCGTAGAAGGTCCAATGTTGATTCGGCAGGGCATAGCACGCCATTGAGCCGGTGCCGAGCCCGACAATAGCAACATTAGGTGATCCAGCATTAGAGTTATATGCCTCAAAGATCTTTCCCAGTGGTCCATCGCGATGAAAGTAAGACAGCGGTTCGCGCTGCAAACTCGGATCTACAAACTGCCGACCGTGAATGGTGTTGCCGTGGTAAAGAATATGCGTTGCGCTTGCCGGATCTTTTCTCACGCTTAGGGTACCGAAGAAATTACGCTCAGCATGCAGAGTACGGTTTTGCATCTCGGAGTAGACACCGCTTCCCAACATCACCGCGCCTAGCGCCAAAGCAAACCGGACCGGCCGGCTCCGAAAACGGTGATTGATGATTACCAGCGGAGCGCCAAAAACAATCGCTGCACCCACAACCGGGCCAACATTTGATCCTTTGATAAGCAAGGCCAGTACGATAGTGAGTACGCCCATGCCCAAAGGCCAAAGAAAATCAAACACGCGATCTGCAGACGTATCCTCACTGTTGTCACGCGACTGGATCAAACACGCGAGGACGATCACCAATGGATACTCGATGATCGTGCTGAATGTAAGCGGAGCTATTAACGTGTTGAAAACACCTCCGAGCATTCCTCCAACCGCGACGCACAAGTAGAAATCCGCGAGTCGTGTCGCCGATGGTCTATCACCGGCCAACTGCTGGTGACAGATCGTTGCAGCGACGAAGAAGAAGCAGAGATGTAAAAGGACGATTGCCGTGGTCGGTTCCGTGGCTTTGGCCGCAATCACCAACGTCAGGAGCAGCGCTAATCCAGCAAGTGCGAGACTGGCGAATCTTTCGGGTAGTAAATTCCTGCCTGCGAATGACAATACGAAGGTCACCAGGTAAAGGGCCAACGGAATGGTCCAGAGCAGAGGTGTCGGGGCAATTTCAGTTGTGATGTAAGTCGTTACACCAAACAACAAGCTTGCAGGAATAAACGCCAAAAGAATCCAATGCAGACGCCGCCGTACTGATATGGACTCTGGATCTTTCAGACAAACGGGAGGTTCAACTTTCTCACGTCGCGATGACTTCCAGAGCGCAAGCACACGATATAGACCACAACCCAGAGCTGTTTCTGTCTGGACAGGCTAAGACTCGGTTTCAAAATTAATGGATAGCTGAGTAAGGCCAAAAGACTGCCTGCATTGCTAACAGCAAACAAAAAGTACGGGTCGCTTGCCGATACATCATCGGTACGCGTGAACCATTTCTGTAATAGCGGGCTGGTAGTTGAAATCAGGAAGGTCGGCAACCCCACCGCACCTAGTAAAAAGGCAAAGAGCCAGAGTGCAGGATTGTTTTGTTGAGAAATTGAACCATTGCTTGCCAGGGCTAGAGGTACGTAGAGCAATGAAAGTAGCAGCAGGCATATATGCAGAACTGTCTGTTTGCGAACTCCTATCCACGCTGTTACTGCCAGGACGTAGGAGTACCCCGCCAACAACAGTACCTGGAAAAAGAGCATACACGTGGTCCATACAGCCGGGGTTCCACCGAGTCGGGGTAAAAGTACCTTGGCGATGATCAGTTGCATCCAGAACAACAGAAGTGCGCTGAGGAATGTTGTCGCGCCAAACAACAAGACCATTGGCCGCGAGACCAATGACAGTTTTCCCTGGGCGGCAGTCGGTGTACTGGGGGAGGGCAGGCTCATTTAAGATGGAATATTAAGTGCGAAACGAGACGGGCGATTATACATTTAGGTCGAGCACCACACTCTCAAGAAAAGCTCGAGCAGACGTCCCATGGGGACTGATCTTTCAACCCAGGACTACACACAATCACGACAAACTGAAGGAAAGTTCTGATCAAGGTCTAAGTAATCCAACCCCAACGGGGTTACGCCTATGCTAACGATTTACCCATACTCCGAGTCAAACAGCTGCGGCCGCAACCTCTTAGAGGTTGAAAACCGATCTCCGTCTATTCCCAGCGTAGCCGCCAAAGCGCGGCAACCCTGGGCTCTGGGACGCAACCGCTTCGCGGTTAAGAAACTTAATCAGAGTTTCCTGAAGTTAACGAGATCTGAGAAGCTGGATCTGACATTCCGTTTCACACAATCGTCCAAGCGGTATCGTTTGTGCTACCTTCGTCGGCAGCAATCGCTATTAGATAAAAGAACGGAAACCTAATGACCTCAAACATTCCAGCACGCTCTTTACCGATATTCATCTTTCTCGCATTGGCACTTTCGATCCCTTATTCACTTTCAGCCGGGGCGCTGGTCTCGAGGCAGACGCATGGTGCCGCGCAGCAACCGGACACTCGTGTCACCTCAGTTG
>QHXL01000037.1:11729-22235 GCA_003222935.1 Acidobacteriota bacterium | reverse complement strand
GATAGACATTTCTGTTCTCGGGTGCTCGCCTTTCAATAAAGTTGAAGCGCCAGAAGCGGTCGTCAACTCCGTAAACTTTGATTGACGTTGCCAGTCGTTTGCTCGACTCGTGTGTGATGGTTCCTTCAAGTTGGATCAGTGGACAGACGTGACTCAGGTCGTTTGATCTAAACTGGCTGTCAGTCTGGATGTCTGCGGCAAGTTGTTCGCGAAAGAATCCAGGAAGGGTGACCGTGAAGCTGGTTGCGCCCAGACGTTTCACCATGAGATCGCGCAGACTGCCACGCACTGAATCGCCAACGAGTAATGCGCCGGCAAGCACAGCAATCGCTACCGCGACACCAAGCACAACCGCAATGTTGGTGCGCCAGTAGTAAATGAGACTTCGTTTGAGTAGTTGTGGAGTGCTCATGAAGTGATGTCCGATATGCTTTAGCTTGTCGTGACTCTCGCTATAAACCGCCTGGCAAACTTCTCTTCGATCTCACGACACGCTAAAGAGACTTTTGCAAAACTCATTCTCGGAGAATGAAGAAAGACTCGGATACCACCGGCTTCAGCCGCGTGGAGGTTCAACTTCATACTAGAACTCGCCTGCTCGACTTTGGGAAGATACCACCGACTTCAGTCGCGTGGAGTTTCAATTTCTGCCATTTACTGTTGGTTGTGAGCCCAAAAATTGAGACTCCACGCGACTGAAGTCGGTGGTATCTCAGGGGTTTCCTCACACGCGTCTTAGCGACAAGTTGAAGCTCCACGCGGCTAAAGCCGGTGGTATCCCAGATTTCAGATTCTCGGAACAACGCAGGGGATTAGACATTTGCAACAGCCCCTCAGACTCAATTACAACAATCCAAGGCTGAACACAAAGATGCTCATCTATTTGAGAGGCGCTTGTTAACGAAGCGACAAGACAGGCGCATATCGGACATTAGACTCTATCGGACGTTCTGCAAGACTTGATCGATCAATTCATATTGAACCGGGAGGCGCTCAGCGAGTTCTGCGCTGTGCGTCACTACTATCAGGATCGTTTGCTGCTGCTGGTGCAATTCAAGCAGCATCGAGGCGACTGTCTCCGCAGATTTGTGATCCAGATTCCCGGTTGGTTCATCGCAGAGCAGCAATTGGGGCCGCATGATTAGAGCGCGGGCCAGCGAAACTCTTTGCTTTTCACCACCCGATAATTCCGAGGGTCGATGATCCAGTCGGTGATTGAGACCTACTTGCTCAAGTAATGATCGGGCGCGTGCAGGTGCGTCGTGAGCATCAGTTGAGACTAATGTTGGCATTAAGACATTTTCGAGTACCGAGCATTGTGGCAACAAACAGTGATCCTGGAAGACGAATCCGATTTGTCGGTTTCGAAATGCCGCGAGCTGCGTCTCTGTCAGTTCGAAAGGATTCTGTTCATCTAGAGTGACGGTGCCGCTTGTCGGTGGTTCGAGTGCGCCGACAATATAAAGGAGCGTACTTTTGCCGGTTCCGGACGGTCCCATGATCGAGATCGCGTCACCTTTTGAAAGAGACAGCGAGACATCCGACAACACGCGAAGTGGTCCGGCAGGTGTTGAATATTCCTTGGTTACGTTCCTAACGTTAAGCATTTTATTCTGAAATGTCCGACGAACTTCAGTTTGTCGTGGGTCTGTTTAGCGAACGATCGACAAACTAAAGTTCGTCGGACATTTGGTCTGACATTAAACCCTCATAGACTTCTACCGCACGCTCAGCCATTTGAGCCACGCTGAAGTGCTCGCGTACTTTAACGAAACCACTATCGCCGAGTCGTTGGGCCAACGCCGGATCCTGAGCCAGCGTCAGGATACCTTCGCCCAAACTATCAACGTCGTCCGGGTTCACGAGCAAACCACCGCCCGTCTTTTCCACAATCTCTGTGAAACCTCCGCGTCGAGGTTGAGCCACCGGTATCCCGCAAGCCATCGCTTCAAGTAGAAAAATTCCTTTTGGTTCGTCGTAAGTCGCGGGCACGGAAAGCATGTCGATGCCACTAAGAAATTCGATCTTCTTCTCCCGGTCGACCACTCCATGATAGGTAAACTCAGCACCGAATCCGGCGGCTTTCATTTCCTGCTCGATATCATCAAGATATTTTCGATATTCCGGAGCGAGATATCCTGCAAAATCCAGTCGTGCGTTTGTTAACTTTCCGGACTTGCGCAGTCGCCGATAAGCGTCCGCGAGAACGTGCAGACCTTTCTCAGGTGCGATGCGGGCAAAGTATCCAACGCGAAAAGTCTCGGAGCGCGGGTGTGTCGTTTTCTCGAAGCCTTCGAAGCTAATGCCGAGCGGGACTACGTGAATCTTATTCCGGGGAATTCCCAGGTAGTCAGGCATGAATCGGGCATAGTATTCACTGACAGAAATAAACCCATCGATGTACTTCAGATTTCTTTTGATGAGTTCCTTCGACTCGGTCCGATAAGGTTCTTCCAGCCCTTCGAGGAAAAGATCTTCACCCTGGAGTGTGCAACAAATCGGTTTACCGAGTAGTTCTTTGATTGGTTTCGCCAAACTGATCAGGAGTGTGTACGGCAAGCTAACTACATCAGGTGGGTCTTCATCTTTGAGCCAGCGGAGAAACTTTGTGATCTCTTTGTGCTGGAAACCGCTCTCACCCTTCAGCATCGAAACAGTCATCTCGCCCAGCATCCTGGGGCTCGTTGAGATCGAACGACGCGTTGCCAGGTTCAACATCGCCTTCGAGTCCCACAAACGATCTAACCATTTTGGAGAACTTCGGAATGGTGGAACGTACTGTTCGAGGTAGACGCTGACGCCGCCAAAGAAAACTCTGTCATGACTGACGTTTGCCTCGTCAGTTAGTGTGGGCGTGTAAACCGGGAGCAGAGTTACTTTATGACCACGCGACATCAACTCAGTCGCCAACGCATTGTCGCGAAGACAACTGCCGCAATACATCTGCCCGGCCCCGCCTGTCAGATAAAGAATTTTCATCGGCAATTACTGAGAAATCTTCACTTGAAGTGAGCGTTGGTGCTGGGACCGCCGGCGTCCCCGCCTGCCGGCGGTCCCAGCAAACTGCGATCCCTGTGGTGCAAAGACGCTCGGAAAAGAATCTCGATCTCAAACGGCAACTGCACGCTGAAAAGCTCGGCGTCCGTAGAGATGTTCGAAGAGATTACCTTCATGGGGTTGGTCCCAGGTGATTTGCGTTGTGGGTACCGCGCCAATGTTCAAGCGATCGACATTCGCTGACGTCACCAGATCGCGAATTAACTTTGGATCAGCTGTAATCGCGGTTACGACAAGGCTAGGACCTATTGTTTCGGGGAGTTGATCGGGAGTCACTTTCACTACGCTGACAAACGGAAACATATATTCACGATTCGCCATCCCGTGGTCTGAGTTTTCGCACAGCAACACCGTTGGCAAAATGTATTTGCATCCATTTAATTCTACGACTCGTTCGCCAGATCGATGTTCAGCCGTGACCTCGCGAACACCGGGCTCAGCCAACCCGTGATCGATTAACTGCGAAATGCGTGTTGCGACAGCCGGGTCGGCAAATGGAGCCAACTGGGCTTCCGGATCATCCGCAGCACGTGGCCCGACTCCCGCCAAACGTTCAGCCAGCGCTTCGCTAATTTTCTCGGCATGTTTGGTAACCCAGATACCGGAGGCGTTGATACATGAACGCCCTCCATTGTTCAGGACAGAACTGACCATGACGTCGAGATACTTTTCCCAGTCGTCAGCGCAATCGGCGCCGATCACGACTTTGCTAAATCCCGGCCCGTGCAGTTCGATCCGTGGATCGTTGGCCCAGACACCCGTTGAGCCGGCATCACCAAACATCATTCCGCGACCACAGCGGCTCAGGATCTCGCCACTACCTGCATGGCCTGTTGAGTAAAAGCAAAAAGCTTCAGGGGGCGCTCCGGCGCCGATCAAAGCTTGAATGATTCGATAGGGAGTCCATGGTTCTGCACTACCGGGTTTTAGGACGAGTGGAATCTTTAAGGGAATTGAAGGCACCCACAAAGAGTGAACTCCTGGAGAGTTGTTTGGGAGCACTACACCGAGAGAATCCGTTCGCGGATAAAAGCTCAACGGCTTGCCTTCGAGTTCACCGAAACCTTGATCGAGCAGTTCCCAATCGAGATTGCGAGTCAGGCCGTTCAGAACGTTTCCCGCTTCAGCCAGTGCTGCATGGATCTTCGTCATGTTACGGCGTGCCATCACGTGCGGCATGCCGGTGGTAGCAGAGACCTGGTGTACGTAATCCTCAGGAGTTTGCTCCGCGTCACCAATGGGCAGAGAACCATTCAAGAAACTCTCAGCAGCACGCGAACAGATGTCGAGTAGCTCGGCCGTTGAAAACTTCGCGAGCTTTTCGCGTGCAGCCTGTTGGTTGCGTAGATCCTTTCGGATCAACCCCGCATTAGCCTGGCTGATTTCAACAAACGGCTCGCGCGTTTGATGATGACGAACGACTGACACGTCGAGACTCTTGTAAGGTTGACCGTGACGGAGAATTGGAATGTGAACCATGGCTATTTAAGATTTCAAATTGTAGATTGCAGATTGAAGGTCATTTGTTGATCGACTATTTCCAAAACAATCTGAAATCTCAAATCTACAATCTGCAATATCAGTACACGCCTTCGACGACGTTCGCCTGCAGTTTTGAGAAGGGGCGAACGTTGCGGACGCCGTCCCATGGATATTGTTCGCAAGGTGGTTCGCGCTCGGCTTCATCGCGCTCCAGAAAGCGCGGCATGAAGAACTCCTTCGTGAGCGTGGTCAAGCGCACTCGACCGGTTGCTCCATAGTCGACGACGCGATCCGGATTGTCAGGGTCAACGACCTCAATCATCGCTCGGGGTGATGGCGGATAATAAATCACAGCGTAGTTGTCTTCGACTTCTCGAGGTTTGTGAACGGCCAGTCCCATCAGCGTGTTGCCGTAAGTCGCGGCGAAGTAGGCTCCCTCCATCAATTCTTCGACAGCGAAACGGTGAAACTGAGGGGTCATTTCAGTGCCGCCACAGAAAACACCCGTTATGCCGAGTTTCTTAAGTGAGACTTTTTCGCAGAGTGCTTCAAGTAGTTTCGGGGTTGTAAACAAGCATTTGATGTTGTCGTGGGCCTTTAAGAGCGTCAGTCCTTGCTCGATCACGTGTTGCTTATAAGCCTCAGCCATCTTTGGTTGGCCCATCTTCAGGAGCTTGATAACCCAGCGTGGATCCAGGTCGACCATGAAGCAGATGCCGCCGCGATATTGGGCGAGATGCTCAACGGCTAAGCGCAAACGACGTGGACCGGTTGGCCCAAGTGATAACCAGTCGGCGCCTTTCGGGAAATATTCGTCCGGCAAGGTTTCGCTAAAAGCTTCGTAGTCCAGGCGAAAGTCTTCAATGTTGATCCGAGACTTCGGTACACCAGTGCTGCCACCAGTTTCAAAAGTGTAGACGGGGCGACCTTCATAACCTTTAGGTACCCACCGACGCACTGGTCCACCGCGTAGCCATTCATCCTGAAATGGCCCGAGCTTTTCGAGGTCGGCGTAGTTGTGAATTTCTTTTCGCGGATCCCAATCGAGCCTGGACGCGTAATTCAGCCAGAATGGACATCCAGTAGCGGGATCGAAGTGCCAGGCGACAACTTCGCGAACCCAGGCGTCGAGAGTGTCTTTCACAGTTTGAATTTTTGTTTGAAGTGTTTGTTGTGCAGTCGACATAGTCGTCAGTTGATTAGTAATTAGTGTCTGCTTCGAGTGCCGCCCGTAGCGTCGCCGGAATCTCGGCGGGTCTTCCATTCTGCAAAACTACCAGCGTCATACTCCCTTCAATTGCTACCTCGCGATCCGAATTGAACACTTGATAGTCGTAGCGAATCGAAGTGCGCCCCAACTTGCCGGCTGTAAGTCGAAGTGTAAACGCAGCATCCAATTCAAGCACGTGTTTGAAGTTACACTGAATGTTTACGCGCGGAAAATCGTACCCCATGCTGCGATTCATTGGCCACCCGATTTTACGTACGAGTTCACTTTCAGCCTCTTCAATGATCTCGAAGATGCGTGGGAAGTGGAGTCGTCCGGCGGCGTCAGCGTCGGCCCAACGCAGACGTCGTTCAATTTCGATGGATGCTGGCATGAAGTATGTTTACCTTCCGCGCTAGTTTTCTAAAGTACGAATAATTGGAGACTCGGTGGCTGACCTTGAACTATGTTTCATATATAGCTCAAGAATGATCACTTTCCTAATGGAGGCTTACTTAATTGATGTTAGGTGGGCCGGTGGTCATACCGTAACGCGGTAGCGTCGGGTCACATCTTGCAACCTAGACTCATTACGCAGTCGCGCAACGGGGTTGCACTAAGAGTTTTGAAAAGCGTAAGGTCTCCGTCGCCTTAACAATGCGCTTTGTGATTGAACTCATGCCAAGGAGAAGAGAATGTCAACTGTTTCCCCTGAACCAAATCAACCCTCTCAAGCTCTGCCGCCCGAAGCTGCTCTAACGCAGATCTCGATTGGCGGCCTGGCCTCGCAGGCACAGATTACGTAGATTCAAAAAACAGTGAGGCTCAACTGCTTTAAAGAAATCTGTGTAATCTGGACCATCTGTGGATGCGGTTTTCAAGGTATGGTCTTTTCGGTCTCTTTGATGAGTTCCCTGAAACGAGGATCTGACCGTAAGGGAGCCAAATGTGGATCGACGCGAATGAATGTAAAACCGACGGCATGTTCTCTTTCAGCCTGGGCCAACCACTTAAACGCATTGTCGTTGTCGCCTAACAGGCAAAAGATGATTGCGATCTCGTAAGGCGTCACCCAACTCTCATGACGCTTGGCCAGGATCTCATCGAGGATAGCCCGTGCTTCGTCCTGTTTTCCAATCGCGGCTAACACATGTGCCCGCTTTGCATGGGTGGTGGGAGTGTCGCCTGCGAAACTTCTCTCCTGTTCATAAGCCGCCAGCGTTTCAGCGTGCATTCCTTTTCGCTCAAAAGCCCAGCGCAAGACCGTGTGAGCCGCGACCGAGCCCGGGTCGAGTTCAAGAGCTTTCCGGCATTGCGAAATTGCTTCATCAAATTTGCCGGCAAGGAACAACACATTTGCAACCGCCGTCGCAATTACCGGTGACTGCGGCGTAATCTGTCTCGCCTTCTCAATTTCGGCATATGCCTCATCGTGTCGACCCATCGCGGATAAACTGTAGGCGTACCAGCGGTGTGCGACCTGGTTGCTCGGCTTCAGCAGGATTGCCGTTCTCAACTCGCGTTCGGCATCAGCCCAATCACGATCGTAGTGAAGCCTGACAAAACCCAATGACGCATGGGCCTCCGCAAGATTCGAATCAGCTTGCACCGCACGTAGAGCCGATTCCTTTGCTCGTGCCCAGGCACCTTCCGGCGGGGGCTCAACAAACCAGTTGAGCAGCGCATAGCAATCGGCCAATTCAGCATGAGCGATCGCATATTCGGGATCGAGTTCGACGGCCCTCTCTAGACGTTCGATCGCCTGACGCAAACCCTCGGCAGTTCGCCGCGTCGAATAGTAGCGACCAGCGGTATAAAGCTGTCGTGCCTCATCGTTTTCACCGGACTGGGTATCAGGCGATTCAAATATCGGTGATGTGATCGCAGTCGATTGAACATGGGGCCGGCGTTTTAATCCGCCGACTGCACCCGTTCGGAGTGGCTTGCGATCAATAATCGGATTACGAGTAAGCCGCATTAGTTCTTCGAAAGCAGGCTCGCCTCGCAGTTGATCGAACTGCGGTTCAACTCCCAGCCACGCCAACCATGCATCCCTGATGTTTCCGGCCTGCTGCAAGAGCGAGATTGCTTGTTCTCGATGGCCCAGGTGCAGATGGATCAGCGCCAGGTGGAACGGTGAAACGTACCCGTGTTCGGCCATTTGTTCGAGACGCTCGATTACGGCAAGCGCCTCCTTACGCATGCCCGCAGCAGCGTAGGCGCCACCCAGGACCGCGATGTAGAACTGTCCGCCACTCGATAGCTCGACTGCTTTTTCCGCAACTCGTACCGCTTCATCATTTGAACCGATGTGACGCAGACTCCAGGAGAGCGTGATCAATCCGTAGGTGAACTCCGGTACCGCCTCGAGCATGCTGCGATACGTCGTGACGGCCTCGTCGAATCTACGCATCTGGTAGTAACACCAACCCAGCGCCTGCATGATGCTTGGCGACATGGGATCTAATTGTCGAGCATGCAGCATCTGCTGTAGGGCCTCATCGAAACGGCCTTCCATTAACAGGTGGAAGCCGTACCAATGATGACCGGTAGCATAGTTGGGATTGATTTCAATGGCGCGGCGGTGTTGGGCTTCAGCCACGGCCCAATCAAAATCATGACAGACAGTTGCGAAACCGAGTGCGCTATAGGCTTCCGCAGAAGTTGAGTCGAGCTCGACAGCTTTACTGGCTGCTTGTTTGGCTGCCGCTGAAGATTCATCAAATGGTCTAATTCCAAAGACGCCCAGCCAGTTGTAGTAATCAGCAACGCCGGTGTAGGCGAGGGCGTACTGTGGATCAAGTTCGATTGCATGCTTGTAACACTCGAGAGCTTTTGCTAGTCCCGCCTCGGTGTAGGAATTCCAGTAGTAGCGACCGCGAAGATACGTTTCGAATGCTTCGGAGCTTTGCGTCCCGCGTTTGGAAAGCTGGCGCTGTTCATCGCCCGTCAGCTGCGGCAGTAATGCTGTTGCTATTCGTTCAGATATTGAGTCTTCGATTTGAAGCACATCGGTTGAGTCTTCGTCGAAGTGTTCGGCCCAACGCGTAACCCCTTCGCTCACACTCAGTAGTTGCGCTGTCACTCGAATACGATTCCCGACGCGTCGCAACGTTCCATCAACTACGTAGTCGATGCCCAGGTCGCGACCCGCGATTAAAGGATCAACAACCGACCCGTGATAACGAAGTACGCTGCTGGTTGGTCTAACAACCAGTCGTTGCACATTACTCAGCCGTGTAATGATCGCGTCCGTCAGTCCAATTCCAAGATATTCATCTCCGGTGTTTTCCCCAGCAGGACTTAACACCCGCAACGGAAGGACAGCTATCGATTCCTGGTCAGGACGAAGTTGCGTCGCTATCGCAGGTAATGCTGCAAGCCGGTGATCGAGCTTGCGAAGGATGTCGTTGAATCTTGGATGACCATGCAAAAAATCCATTTCCGGATCAACTGCTAACCATAGGAGCTTAGCGTCGTTGTAGTCGTAAGCCCGCTCGAGCATGTCGAGTGTGGCCTCGACGCGTCCCAGCGCTGCGTTTACCTGGGCGAGGTGATACGGAGAGACGTAACGACGAGTAGCGAGTTGCTCCATTTCCTGGAGCACTGCATCGGCCTCTTCAACTTTGTCGGCAGCTGCGTACGCTGAGCCGAGACGTCCAAGCGTGTGCGACGCTTTACCCATCAGGTCAACGCATTTTTGCGCTGCGTCGATCGCTTCCTGGTGACGCCCGAGTACACTCAAAGTGAAGCTCATTCCGTGGAGCATCATTAAATTGTTAGGCTCGCTGTCCATGGTAGCCTTGGCCAGTCGATATGCCTCGTCGTAGCGACGCGCGTGATAGGAACACCAAACAACGCTGAACCGGGAAATAATTGCCATTGGATCCAGGTCTCGCGCGGTTTGTGCTTCGCGCAACGACTCGCTGAATCTGCCTTCCATCGCCAGTTGAAGCGCATACCAGATGCGGGCAGGCGGATAGTTTGGATCGAGTTCGATGGCGCGGACCAATTGGTGCTCAGCGCTGGCCCAGGCAAAATCTCGACAGAGGATGGCCTGTCCGAGTGCAGCGTGAGCTTCAGCGAGTGTTGGATCAATTTCGACCGCTGTTGACGCAGCTTCATAGGCGGCTGCCGCACACTCGGCAAAAGGCATTACGCTAAACACGCCCAGCCAGTTGTGATAGCCAGCGACTCCCGCATAAGCGAGCGCGTACTGCGGATCCAGTGCGATCGCTTGTTGATAACAAACGATCGCCTTGGCGAAACCGTCTTCCGTGAAAGTATTCCAATAGAAACGACCACGCAGATAAGCTTCGTGTGCTTGCGGATTGTCAGTGCCTCGCTTGGCGAGTCGCAGACGTTCGTCGACAGTGAGTTGAGGAACTATCGCCTCGGCAACGTGAGCAGAGATCGTATCTTCCAGGGTGAGTACATCGGTAAATTGCTCGTCGAACTGGCCGGCCCAGGCGGTAGTTTCATCGCTTACGTTAAGAAGTTGGATCGTTATGCGGATCCGGTCAGCGGAACGTCTGATACGACCGTCGAGCACAAATGCGACACCCAGTTCACGACCGGCGCGAAGTGGATCTGCGTCCGCACCGTAACGCAACACGCTACTCGTTGGCCGGACAGCAAAATTTCGAATTGCACTCAACCTGGTAATGAGCGCATCTGCGAGACCTGTTCCCAAATAGTCCGGACTTGAATCGCCCTGGTTGATGTCGAGTACCTTCAGCGGCAACACAGCCAGTGAATTC
>QHXL01000037.1:0-11715 GCA_003222935.1 Acidobacteriota bacterium | reverse complement strand
GAAGATCGGAAACTGGTCGGCCATCCAGGTAGCGAGTAATGTCGTCGCGCAAGTCTGCGGCGGTTTGATAACGCCACTCGGGTTCCTTACGAAGCGCCTGCATGACAATACTGTCGAGATCGCCCGACAGCGCTTTTCTCAACGACTCGAGCGTAGCGCTACGAGTTAAGTAAAGCTGTTTCAATGTTGTCGTTTCGTTACCCTGGGAGAAATTCGGCAACAAGTCTTCTGCTCGCGTGATGATGATGCTCGGCGGGGCAGGGGACTCTTCACAAATCACCCGGGCAATCTCATGTGGAGCTCGGTTCACAAGTCGATACGGACGATGTCCCGTCAAAAGTTCATACAACAAAACTCCGAGGGAATAGACATCCGTTGTGGGATTCGTTGGTGCGCCTTGCACTTGTTCAGGCGAGGCGTATTCAGGAGTCATCAACCGCATGGCCGTCGCGGTGGGATCATGAGTGATATCACCGGCCAGCTGGGGGTTGAGTAACTTGGCGATGCCGAAATCCAAAAGCTTTGGCACACCGTCGGAAGTAACTAAAACGTTCGAAGGTTTTATGTCGCGATGGACCACTTGTTTCTGGTGTGCATAGTGGACGGCGTCACAGATCGAGCGAAATAGTTTGAGTCGGTCAGCGATGGATAACTGATGGGAGTCGCAATAACTGTACAGAGGTTGACCCTCGATGTACTCCATCACGAAGTAGGGCAATCCGTCTTCAGTTGTTCCACCGTCGAGGAGTCCCGCTATGTGAGGGTGATCGAGAGCGGCAAGTATCTGTCGTTCTTTGCGGAAGCGACGGAGGATAAAGTCAGTATCCATACCGCGCTTGACGAGCTTGATCGCCGCCCGTTTATTGAATTCGTTATCGGCACGCGAGGCTTCGTACACAGCGCCCATGCCACCTCGACCGATCTCACGTTCGATACGATAGGCACCGAGACGCCGCCCGAGCATGGGGTCTTCGTCGTCCATAAACGACTCCAGCATTCCCAGTTCGGTATTTGCGTACAACGGCTGGTCTAGTAGTTCGCCGGCGCTGTCGTGCTGTCTGAGTAGTAGTTGAACGTCCTGGCACAACACGTCATCGCCACCGCAGGCCGCAAGGACGTAACGCGTCCTTTCGTCCGGCGCGACGTCGAGTGCTCCCTGAAAAATCTCTTCGACTTGTCGCCAGCGTTCGGGGGTCATCGTAAAACTGAGGCTTATTGATACTTCACTTTGTGGGACGAGCAACCACTATCGTCTAAGTTCCTAATTTACTTTTTCTGTATTTCACCGTGGAGAAAAGCCTTTGCAAAACGCCAGTGCCGTTTGATCGTCGTGGGGGTGACGCCGAGAACATCAGCTGTTTCTTCGATGGAGAGACCGCCGAAATAACGCAGCTCGACCATGCGCGCTTTTTGTTCATCAAACTCTGCTAGTGTCTTTAAAGCATCGTCGAGCGCAATCAGTTCCGAACTTCGTTCAACGGCTCGATCGATGTTCTCATCGAGGGAGATCAGCTGAAAGTCTTGACCGCGTTTTTCTGCATTATGTTTGCGCGCGTGATCTACAAGTAGACGGCGCATGATTTGTGCAGCTACACCGAAGAAGTGAGCCCGATTCTGCCAGTTAACCCTCGTTTGGTCGACGAGCCGGATATACGCTTCGTGTACCAGAGCAGTTGGCTGCAGAGTGTGATCGGGACGTTCACGACGGAGATAATTCGCAGCTAGCTTTCGGAGTTCATCGTAGATGACGGGTAGTAAAAGATCAACCGCCCCCCGATCGCCCTTTGATAGCTCAATGAGTAGTCGCGTAACGCTCTCAGTCGGATGTTTGTTCAATCGCCAATCGTCTCCTTTTGTGCCCCATACTTCAGGGCTTCGCACTAACTGAGATATGCAAATAGTATAAGCCAGAATCGTGGGAGAGAATAACGCCACGATCTTTAACAAGTTACAAAGGACTTTTGCCCTGGGTCAAAGATTTTCCGAGCTTGAATGGCCCTCTTCTCGAAAGTTTCACGCGTTATCAAGTGAAGGCAATTTTGGGAATTCGAGAAAGAGGTGAAAGTCATGCAAGCTGGCCAATTAACTATCGCGACTCCGAATGTCGGTCAATTTACCGCGTCGTCGGTGACCGAAAAAATCTCTGAATGGGTGGCGCGAGTATTTGGTTGCTGGCACACCGAGATGAGCAGACCGTTTTCGCAGCAGGGTCAGGCGTACAGGGTGTGTTTGGATTGTGGAGCACAACGTCAGTTCAATTTGAAGAACTGGCAAATGCATGGTGAGTTCTATTACCAAAAAGCCACGACCAGTCACTTCTACTCGTTAAGCGGATTAGCCGCCGTTAGACCAAAAGCCCACTGACCAACCCGCTAGCAAACGATAAAGATAAAAAAGCAGCCGCAAGGAGCGGCTGCTTTTTCATTCTGGTGGTCCTACGAGACGTTTGCGCACAAAAATGCAAACGATGCAGGACAAGTTTGACATTCGAAACAAAGCTAAATCCCAATGTCCGACGAACTTTAGTTTGTCGTGATTCTGGGTTGCGACAGGATCGACAAACTATAGTTCGTCGGACATTCTCTGAAGTAGCTTTGCCTTCTGCCTTTTGGTGGTCTATTGCCGTACTGATACGGGTTGACTGATTCTTGCTACTCATATGCGTCTTCTAGGTCTGGTTCCATATCCTTTTGACAAAGCACCAGGTCAGCGTTATCGCATGGAGCAATGGGCTCCCTCATTGGCCCAGTATGGTGTGGATGTAACTTTCGAGTCGTTCCGCTGCACTGAGCTGCACGAGTTACTCTGCCGGCCCGGAAACAATTGGCGAAAAGTGAACCTAACGGCGCAGGCCCTGGGCCGGCGTCTCAAGGTCCTTCGCCAGATCAAAAACTTTGACCTGGTTTACATCTATAACGAAGCAGCATTACTTGGACCAGCGCTCGCTGAACAATACATCAGTTCCAGGGAAGTGCCTTTTGTCTTCGATTTCGATGATGCGATCTTTCTTCATTACACCTACATCAGTCCGGTAAACCGCTATCTCCGGCTATTAAAGTTTCCGGGGAAGACCGCTTCGATTTGTCGGATGGCGTCACGCGTAATGGTTGGTAACACCTATCTCGCCGACTACGCCCTGAAGTTCAATAAGAACGTCACAATTGTTCCTTCAACAGTCGACACAGATAGTTACACAATCGATAAACCAGTTTCGAAGTCGGAACCGCTCGTGATTGCCTGGACAGGGAGTTACAGCACGGTCCAGTATCTCGACACCCTGCGAAGTGTTTTCCTGCGGCTCGCGAAGTTTCAAAACTTCAAATTAAGAGTCATTGGCGTTCCTGACTATCGAATGAGTGGCATTAATGTAGAAGCGAGACCGTGGAAGTCGGAAACGGAAGTCGCCGACCTCCGTGGCATTGATATTGGAATCATGCCGATGCCTGAAGACGATTGGACGCGTGGAAAATGTGGAATGAAGGCGTTGCAGTTTATGGCCCTTGGAATTCCGACTGTCTGCGCGCCTGTTGGAGTCAACTCGACAATACTTCGCCAGAACGAGAACGGTTTGCTGGCAGCGAATGATGATGAATGGGTCGACTCTTTATCGCGTCTGTTGAACTCAGCCGAGCTTCGCGAACGACTGGGCAAGGAAGGGCGAGCAACCATCGAAGCAAACTACTCAAAGTCGGTGCACGTGCCTCGAGTGTTTAGGATTCTTGAAGCAGCTCTCAACGAAGAGTCATTTGCCGAAGCTGAAGAACAACGCGTCAAGAAGGTCCGCGCCGGAGTTCTTAACGACAGAGAAGCTTAGATGAAGCGACAGACGTTCTTCGCTCTCGTCCGAGCAACATGTTTATGGCCCTTGCAGCAAAAAACTCCGCGCCCGGGCGCGGAGTTCAACTTTGTAGGATGGCCCTAATTCACAACTACTGGGCCAACAATGATTTGGTTATATAGGGCTGCTTCTCGGATTTTGGAGTCTTTTCGGTTGTCGACGTTGGTGTGCCTGCCTTGTCAGTGTAGATATAACTGTCGCGCGATTTGACTACCAACTCTGCCTCCGTGGTCCTAACCTTAATTAATCGTCGCTGTCCGTTTCGACCGGTCGCCTTCGGGTAATAACCCAAACTGTATTGCCGGCCCAGTTCCTCAGCGATCCACGCGAACGCTTGTCCAATCCCAAACAACGAGTCGCCACTATAGAAACGGCCGCCCGTCGTATTCGAGAGAGCTTTTAGATAAGCAACAGCGCGTCTGTAGTCTCCCGGGTTACTTCCCGGCATTCCAGTTCCACCGCCCCCCGGAGATGGCAGAGGAATTCCAAGAATGGTTGGACCCCTGGGCATGGGAAGCCCTTGAGTGAAAACAGTGCCGCCTCCTGAGGTGTCGTAGTCCACAACATAGATCGGCGCGTCGGATTCTTCAGCTTGTTTGATAGTGCTGTCGTATGAAGCGCGGTGACTGGTTGTGTCGACCCCGTCGGTAAACAACACAACAGATTTGCGACCGCTAATGGTGGTCAAGTGCTTATTGAAGAGTTGATCGACCGTGTCGTACAGCCTCGTACCACCACCGGTTCGTGACTGTCGAATTGCTCTTGTTATTAACTCGCGGTCAGTCGTTGGTCTTGTCAGGACCTCGATTCGATCATCGAAAGACATGACCATCACACTGTCGACCGGTTTGAGTTTGGTGACAAAATTAATCGCAGCGTTCTGAATGTCATGTAAGCGGTAGTCGGTGGATCCACTTGTATCGAGTACCAGTACGACGGTAAGAGGTAGGTCAGTAGTGCCGAAATAGGTAATCTTTTGCTCGACACCATCTTCAAAGATTTTGAACTGCTCGCGCCTGAGCTGCGGAACATAACGTCCATACCGATCGACGACTGATACAGGGACGGTTACGAGGTTAGTGTCGAAGCGCAACACGTCGCCTTCAATCGTTTCTCCATCGGCTGAAATCTTCGACTCTACAACCTCCGGTTCTGAGGTTTGACCCGTTTTTTTCGCATCTGGTTTGGGGGATTCCCCCGGACGGTTACGACCCGACTGAGCCAGCAAAACTGATGAAAAGCACGCAAGTAGGATGGATAGTAGAACAAACTTCTTCATGGATTTTCCTGATTCATTCTTGAATTGAGGCGGTTTGGACCTACTAATAAAAGTACGGGAAGACTTCTTCGATACAACATGGATGCTTGAGAAGGGTCAAAGGTTGATTTTATTAGCGCAGTCAGGGGTGAGCTAAATTCTGATACCTACTGATAAGAGTTGAATGTAACGGGCTCGTCTTCCATAATGCCGCGCATTTATCTAAGCCTGACTCCGCGGAGACTCCTAAAGAAACATGAGTGAATCGAAACTGAGTACCGAACTCAACGAAGTACCTCTGGCTGACACTTCAGGTTTTGCCGGCCATCCGAAAGGTCTTGGCCCATTGTTTTTTACGGAGCTCTGGGAACGATTTAGTTACTACGGAATGCGAGCGATCCTTGTGCTTTATATGACGGCGCCGGCTATTCAGGGTGGCCTGGGGTTCGACACTAAACACGCAGCGTCAATTTACGGCACCTACACAATGGCCGTTTACATCACTGCGCTTCCCGGTGGATTGATCGCGGATTACTTTCTCGGTGCGCGACTCGCAGTGCTCGTCGGCGGAATCATCATCGCATTTGGTCACTTCTCGATGATCTTTCACTCAATGACCACGTTCTATCTCGGCATGGCCCTGATTGCGATTGGAACCGGCTTCCTGAAACCTAACATCAGTGCCATGGTCGGTGGTCTTTATCGTGAGAATGATCCACGTCGCGATAGTGGCTTCTCAATCTTTTACATGGGGATCAATATCGGAGCGGTGCTTGCACCTTTGGGGATCGGTTATCTGGCCCAGGGTCAAACCTTCAAGAATTTTCTGGTCTCAATGGGTTTCTCGCCCACGAGTGGTTGGCACTGGGGCTTTGGCGCCGCCGGTGTGGGGATGATCCTCGGCCTGGTCGTCTTTGTACTGAACAGAAAGAAACTTGCTAACGTCGGAACGCAGGTCAAGAAAGAAAAGAAGACTGGTGCGAGTGCGAATCAACCTTTAACTTCGACTGACTGGAAGAGAATTGCCGCCATCCTCATCTTCTTCCTTTTTACAATGCTTTTCTGGGCGGCTTACGAACAAAAGGGAGCTAGCTTGAATCTTTACGCTAAGGACCTGGTGAGGACCGAGTTCTTTGGTTGGAGTTTTCCGTCGAGCTATTTGCAGTCGTGCACTCCGCTGTTCGTGATCATGTTAGCGCCACTCTTTTCATACCTCTGGGTTCGCATGAAAGAGACTCAGCCATCCAGTCCCGCAAAGTTTACGCTTGGTTTGGTCTTCATCGGTGCTGCTTATCTGTTGCTGATCCCGGCGTCGATGATGACAGCTCAAGGAAAGATTAGTCCCTTGTGGCTGGTGGGACTCTACTTTTTAGAGGTGTGCGGCGAGATGTGTTTGAGTCCCGTGGGGTTGAGTACGGTGACAAAGCTGGCGCCAGTGAAGCTTGTGGGAATAATGATGGGTGTCTGGTTCCTGGCAACGTCGTTCGGTAACAAGCTCGCAGGTTACTTGTCTGGATTTTATGTGAAGGACAACTATTGGCAGCTGGTGAAACTTTATGGCGGTATCGGGGTGGGGCTGTTAATTGGGGCTGTAGTGCTCGCCCTGCTGACACCGACAATAAAGAGATTGATGGGCCAAGTGAAGTAAACGTCGCTGGTGAGATGAGGGCCTGGGCGGGGCCGGTGCAGTAGCCCGACTGTCAAGGAGGGCCCAGATCCCAGCTATACCGCACAGAGCCTTAGTTGAGTCCTCCTTGACAGTCGGGCTAAAGCGAAAACAAACAAAAAACCTTCGCAAGCAATACAAAACGGCGTATTATCCACACCTAACCTCTGGGTTAATTCGTTGCCAATCTGAAATCTGAAATCTGAAATCGGCAATCGGAAATATCCAAACTCTCCCTAACGCAATCTCTCCCCAACTTGAATCCACCTTGTTCCGACGAACTTTAGTTTGTCGATCGTTCGCTAACTCGGCCCGCGACAAACTAAAGTTCGTCGGACAAAGGGATTACAGGGAGAGAGAAAATGCGAATACCCGACTCGACCTCGCGGCTTTTTCCGTTATTACTGCTTATAGGTGTTCTGGCTGCGCTGCTCTTCACGACCAGGAGTTCCTGGCTGAACCCGAGACTCAGCAGCACTCAAGCCCAAACTCGCGAACGAACTGTCCAAAATCAGACTCTTGAAGTAATCAAAACTGATGTTGATCTGGTTACCGTCGATGCGTTGGTAATGCAGAAAAACACTTCAAGAGTGGTGGGCGACCTGAGTCGTGACGATTTTGTCATTAGCGAAGACGGGGTAAAGCAGTCGATCACCCACTTCAGCCAGGGGACTCTACCTCTTTCCGTGCTTCTACTAATCGATCGTGGCGGCTGCCTGGATCCGTACAATTCAAATGTGCGTCACGCGGCTTTAGAAGCATTGGTCCGTCTTAAGCCCACAGATGAAGTTGCGGTGATGACGTATCACAACAATGCCGAGCTGCTCCAGGAGTTCACGCGCGATCGTTGGCCCGTCCAGTTTGCGCTCAATCACATTCCTCCACACGATGAGATGGCCAACCATTGCCTGAACAAAGCGTTCTATGAGGCTGCAAACTACATGGAGCAAGCGGGCAATCCTTCCGGAAGACGGGTGATAATTTTCATCACCGGGGTTACTCGAAACTTTGATTGCGCTGATGGTCCAGGCGGTAAAGAGGCGACTCACGCGATCTATGAGTCAGGTAGTGTCGTGTGTGGAATCGTCCCAAAAACTCCTGAGCAACAAATGGAAAACGGAGCGATGCGCTGGGCCACTCGAATTGGCGGGCTGATGCGTGCATCGACGCTGAACATGAAACAGATTGCGGCCGAGACCGGCGGCGAAGTACTTGAAGACAAGCCGGAAGAACTCGATCGCACGTTTGCGACCTTGATCGAACATATTCGATCCCGTTTCAGTCTGGCCTTTGTTTCTACCAACAAAGCGCGCGATGGGACGTTGAGGAAGTTAAAGATTGAGTTGAATTCGGCGGTGCAGAAAACCCGCGGCGAATTGGTCGTCAAATCCCGACGTAACTACGTGGCCCCGCGTCGATAGCAGGGCAGAAAGCAGGAGGCAGGAGCAGGAGGCAGGAGCGAGCAGGAGCAGTAGGCAGGAGCAGTTGTAGTGCCTTCGCCTAGTGCTCCTGCCTCCTGCTCCTGCTTTCTGCCTCCTGCTCCTGCCTCCTGCTTCCTGCTCCTGCCTCCTGCTTCCTGCCCACTGGCCTGTCGTCGTGTATACTCCCTACCAAACCAAACAGAGCGGGGAGGATCGCGATGGCTGACGAAGGTTTTGACAAAACCGCTGCGGTAAAACTCTTGAATCAAATCATGGAAGCTGAGTTGGCAGGCGTGGTTCGCTACACTCATTACTCACTCATGGTATTCGGCCACAATCGTATTCCTATCGTAAGCTGGCTCCGAAGTGAGGCGAACGTTTGCTTGATGCATGCCAACGAAGCCGGCGAATTGGTTACTCACCTGGGGGCTCACCCGTCGCTCAAGATTGGGGGCCTGCTTGAAACTGAGAAGCACGGTATTTCAGATATCCTTCTCGAATCACTGGAGGCTGAAAAAGTAGGTCTCGCTCTTTACAATCAACTACACGATGTCGTACGCGGGAAGTCAGTGCTGTTGGAAGATTATGCGCGTCGCATGATCAGTGAAGAGGAGTTGCACATCGGTGAAGTCAACAAGATGCTGCGTAAGCCGGGCGAAATAACTCAGTTCGCGGCCAACTAAAACCGCAATGGATAAGAGCCGATTGCTCACAAGAGCAATACTCCGCCTGCCAAGCACAAATTTTGCAGCCGGCCTCACCACGGTAGATCTGGGTACACCAGATTACGCCAAAGTTCTTCAACAGCACGCAGCCTATTGCGATGCACTTCGCTCCCTCGGTCTTACGCTCAACGTTTTACCTGCCGACTCTCGTTATCCCGATTCAACCTTTGTCGAAGACGCCGCGATTCTGACAGAGTTTTGTGCCGTTATCACTCGACCTGGTGCAGAGTCGCGCCGCGGTGAAGTCGCAGAATTAGAAAGCGAACTTGCGAAGTGTTTCCACGACGTGCGATCGATTCGTTCGCCCGGAGTTCTTGACGGGGGAGATATCTGTGAGGCTCAGGATCACTTCTTTATTGGGCTCTCTGAACGTACGAATGAAGCCGGAGCAACACAGCTTGCCGACATACTCACAACCCAGGGCTACACGACGTCATTGGTTGACGTGAGAAACATCAAGAGTATTTTGCATTTGAAGAGTGGTCTGGCGTACGTGGGAAGAAATCAACTAGTCGTGATTGATGAACTCGCCGAGTGCGATCAGTTTCGTGATTACGATTTGATTAGAGTCACTGCTGATGAGCAGTACGCTGCCAACTGTGTTCGGATCAACGATGCGATTCTAATTGCGGCCGGCTATCCGCGGTTTACTGAACAACTCCAATCACGGCACCTGAGAACTGTGGCGCTTGAAATGTCGGAGTTTCAGAAGATGGACGGCGGGTTGAGTTGTTTGTCGTTGCGGTTCTAAAAGAACAGGAGCAGTAGGCAGTAGCAGTAGGCAGAACCGACTGATTTCAGGTGCCTACTGCCGCTGCCTCCTGCCTACTGACCTATCGGGCCATAGAACTTCCAACTCGTAACAAAGTCACGCGTCAGTGGTTGCTTGATGATGCTCGCCCGGATCATTTCAATCGGAATCCGATTCTCCTTCAGCAGCGCATCGTTATATTGACGGTTAGTCATCTTTCCTGAGTCGACTAAATCCCTGTGCATCGCATACTGCTGTAGTCCACCAATCAAATACGCGATCTGATAGAGCGGCCCATAGCTGCCATCCAAAGAACGCCGAACTTCTGCTGTTGCATTGTCGCGTTCGTGTCCTACTTTGTTGACCAGCAGATCGATACATTGCTGCGGTGTCATTTTCTCGAGGTGGAAACTCAGCGAGAAAATGATTCGCGCGCATCGGTGCATCCGCCAGAACAGCATCCCAATTTTGTTTTCAGCGGCATTTTTACCGTCGGGGTAACTGGCAAAGTTCAAGTCCCAAAGTAAGAGTTCCCAGTACAGAGAGTTGCCCTCACCCCAAAAAGGTGTGCTGAATAAGCCGCGATAAGGTTTGTTTCTCGCCGACATAAATCCTTGCAGGTGATGTCCCGGGATCAATTCGTGATGAACAGTAGCGCGCGAGAAATATCTGTTGTTCCCCCGCATGCTCATCATCTTTTGCTCGTGCGCCATGGTGTTAGTGGGAAACGAGACCTGGATCACTTCGCCACCGAGAAAGAATGGACTGACAAGTTGTCGCTCCGGGCTCAGCATCTCCATTCGCCAGGTGTCTTTGGCGAGTTGAGGAACGGTAACGAGGTCTTTGTCCTCTACAAACTTGATTGCTTCCAGTGCGAGCTCACGGATCATTTCAGGTTGCTTGCCGGGCTCCACGTAAAGGTTCTTCACGTGTTCAAGTGCCTTCTGCCAGTCGTCACCGTAGCCGAGTTCACGCGATGCTTTCTTCATTTCGTTCTCGCACCAGGCCATCTCTTTTTCGCCGATGGCGATGAGCTCCTCGGGCGTGTATGGGATCATCTCTGACTTTAATTCAACAATTAGGGCGTCGCGTCCGATTGGATCACCCACGATATCGCTGGAGTCTCCGGCTCTTGCGGCGCTCGCAGGTCGTTGAAAGTCACCACCACCCTGACCGCGACCTTGTCCTTGTCCAGTAGCACCACCAACAGGACCGCCACCTCCGGGTCCTCGTCCCCCACCGGCAGTTTGCGTTTGTGCTGCGCCTTCGGTTCGAAGCCCAACAACTCGCTCTGTCAAAAATGACGTGTATGTGGTGAGTGATTGATCAAGTGCTCGATACGGCTCTTCGTTCCACCAGGTGAACATGGGATCGTAACCGTTATAGAACGAGTACCAGTTTCTAAGAGTGCCTCGAAGGGTTGTCAAAGCCTGGACTCCCCGGTTAGCTACTGTCCTCTTTACTCGCAACGCATCGGAGGACGCGGTCTCGCCGCCGCGGTCGGGTCGCAATCCAAGTTCAACTGCGCGACGAGTCTCATCTACTTGCTTTCTTAAGCTCGTCAGAGCAGCGGCAACTTTCGCCGAGTCGATAGGTTCCATTCGTCGGCGTGCCTCTTCCATGTCGATGATTGTCTTAGCGAACGGCATGAGAGGTTGAATTTCGGCCAACTGTTTCTCTTGGATCTCGAGTTGACGGATCTCATACTCGAGATTGTTTTTGAACAGGATGTAGTCGATCTTGCCGTCCTGGCTCATCGCATCGAAGTTGAGCTTCAGTAGTCCAGCGAGTGTGTCAGCATAGAACTTCTTGAATCGGTCACGCCGTGTGGGTGACGCAGCGACCGGCCATGACCTCGCCAAAGTACCGCGGTCAACGCTGTATCGTTCGATTACCGGGCGCATCTCGCTATCTTTTGAGTCGGCAGGCTCGACCGTTAATGCAGGAGCTTTAGGTTTCACCCCGTTGGTTCTGCTGCCGTTTTGTGCGGGAGTTTGAATAGAAAAACAGGCGGTTAAGAGAAGTATTGCGACGAGACCATAGGTCACGACCGGGG
>QHXL01000601.1:2163-3301 GCA_003222935.1 Acidobacteriota bacterium | reverse complement strand
CTCAAGTCGGGGCCATTCTTATCGGACCCGTGGGCTTCCCCGCTGCCGTAGGTCCTTCCACCAACAATGACGATTACACAAACAAGAGCGTAAACACCGGGATCGCGGGGGTGGCACCGGGCGGAGTAACAACTGCTCCCGGAACACTGGTCTACGTCAACACGATCAGGAATGCCGGCAACGCTAACGACACAGTCACCATCAGCGCCTCAGTTGTCCCGGCCGGATTTACCGTGGAGGTTTCCACTAACGGTGGTGGCACTTATACGACGGTTTCCGGCGGCGGAACCGTTTTGCTGCCCATTACGTTTGGGACCTCTGCAAACATTAATGTGCGCATCACCGAACCAGCAGGGAACACGGTGCTCACGGGGTTCGACACCTTCATTCGCGTACAGTCCGGAAACTCTCCGGCAAATGAAAACTCCACTATCAATCGCCTCTACACCGGATTTGTCCGCTTGGATAAGACATCTACGGTCAGCAATTCAACCACCAACGGTGGGCCGACTGATCCCGTACCTGGCGCACTAATTACTTACGCCGTCACTTACACAAACATTACGACTGGGTTCGGCGACCCAAACAACGTGAGGCTGACCGCGAGCAATGTGGTGATCACCGAAGATGGCAGTGCCCCACCAAACACCTGGGGCGCTACAACGACGAACAGCGGAACTCCTACTGATTCGGGAACAGGAACCGTGGTTATCGTAAGTCCAACGAAGTACACAGACACGATAACCACCCTGGCGCCAGGGGCGACGGCGGTGTTTACGTTCAGGCGCTTGATTAATTAGGGCCTGGACTAGGCCTAAGGACTTCCTAATTGAAGCGTCACTCGAGTGGCGCCATGAACTGAGGTCTGGGCCCGCATTGGCGACTGGTGGCTTCGGAATGTTCACTGCCCGTGCGATTAAGATCTCATCCACGATCGGGTTGCTGACAATCATCATGGTGGTGTCGGTGACTCTATCGGCGCGCGTGATAGATGGAACAACGGAGCCGGGTACGGTAATTAGTAACCAGGCCGAGGCGATCTACAAGGACACCGCTGGCAGTCAGTACGACAGCGTTTCAGCAACCATAACCGTTACGGTGCTGAACGTAGCATCACTAGTGGTCACTCCGGACGAGA
>QHXL01000601.1:0-2145 GCA_003222935.1 Acidobacteriota bacterium | reverse complement strand
AACCGTTGGACCAAACGAGGAAATTACCCGTCTCTTTCAAGTCTGCAATACGGGCAATAATCCCGACACCTTTTCTGACAGCCGATTCGAGGTAACTGCGCCTGCGATCAAGATCGCACTCTTTTTCGATAAGGATGGTAGCGGGACAGTCACCAACGGCGACGTGCCCGTCGTCTTAAACCAAACCGTCTCGCCTACGCTGGCTCCCCGCCAATGCATAGGAACGCTCGCAGTCGTTAACACATCCAATCTGGCCGGGCAGAGCACTCTCACGATATCTCTAACCGCGCGATCCAATACCCCGAACTCAACCAACGGTCGGGCCGAAGATAGCGGGACAATAATTAATACTGTAGGCCAGGGCGTAATACTGACCGACCCCAACAACCCGAATCTTCCGCCTAGCGAATTAATCAATGGAGTTCCACTGACAGTTGTAACTCAGTCCTCGGAATTCAGTTACACGATAACGTTCACGAATAGTGGCGACTCGGCAGCGCGTAACGTCATCGTTCGCGATCAGTTACCGTCGGAGATCGCTTATTCACCCAATTCACTGCAATTGAATAATCGGAGCTTGTCAGATGCTGTCGATGCGGACGAAGGCTCGGCGGAAGCCAATCTCATCCAGGTGCGTCTCGCGCAGGTCGAGTCGAAAGAAGTTGTTCGCATCACTTTTCGTGCGCGATTGGTTGGTGTAGTCCCAGCCGGGTCCGGCGTGGTCAACACGGCCCAGATAAGGGCAGACAATGCGCAACTGGTATCGACCTCAACAGCCACCGCGATCGTCAATCCGATCGGTAGCGTGTTTGCCGGGCGCGCCGGTAGTTCAGTAAGTCTCGCTGGAGCGCGACTCGAGATCTTTACCGATCAAAATCTGACTAATCTTCTATCTTTGCCTCGGGATCAGGGTTTTCCTCCCAATGAGAAAAACGAGAATCCCTTTGTTAGCGATGGACAGGGTCACTTCAGTTTTGTGCCCTCAACAATTACCACACCGCAGACTTACTACATGCGGGTGACGGCTCCGGGTTACATGCTGCGCGAGGTGCAGCTAACCGTCTCGCCGCAACCTGGCAATAGTTCTTCAGTTTCATTCCAACGAACCGAGACGATCATAGACCAGACCTTCCCGCGCACGACTGTTTTAGGTCTTTTCTCGTTGACCATGCACGCTTTGGATAACCAACCTTTGGCTGTTCCCGGTGGTTTCGAATTGACTCGCGAGGACGTTCAGATCAACGACCTGGCTGCATTGGTGATGAACGTTCCGTTATTTGAGCCGAGTGGTCTGCAAGTTCTGAAATCTGCAGATCGGGCACAAGCGGAAATTGGCGACACCATCACTTATCGAATCGAGGTTCACAACCCAACGTCTGCGTCGATCAACGATGTAGTCGTCAGTGATCGTCCGGCGCCATCATTTCATTTTGCAGAAGGCTCCGGGCGAGTTCGCGCGAACAAAGCGCTGCCGGAACCAATTGCACCCCAGACTGTTAATTCCAATTTGCAATTCCGTATTGGCGAAGTCGCGCCTGGCGCTACGGCGCATTTGTTGTATCGACTTCGCGTGGGCGCGAACGCGACCGAGGGCGATCAGGTCAATGTCGCGATAGCAACCGGGACCTTCCCGACTGGTGAACAGAATGCGAGTGCTATTGCGCGTGCCATAGTAAAAATTTCAACCGGTGTTTTTTCCACGCGCCAGGTGATCGTGGGCCGCGTTTTTGTCGACCTGGATGGTAACGGCAGTTTCGATGCTAAGGATCGACCGGCACCCGACGTCCGGCTTTACCTGAGCAACGGCCAGTCTGTAGTTACCGATTCAGCCGGTCTCTACAACTTTCCGTCTCTCGGCGATGGGCCACAAGTCGTTTCACTTGATCCAGTGACACTGCCACCGGGTCATGCCCTGGTTGATGGAGGACGCGAATCCGGAAAAGGGTGGACACGTCTTTTGCGTACGCCCGTCGGTGGTGGCTCGTTGCTCCGGCAGAATTTCATTCTGGTTGATATGAATAAAGCGGCGAACTCTTCTGCCTCTGCACAACCACAGCCATCGCCCGCATTAGTTGGCCCGGTCGCCAGTTCGCTTCAGCCGAACTCAGTGGCTGCATCCGGAGAGATGGTTGCGGGCAGACGCAC
>QHXL01000036.1 GCA_003222935.1 Acidobacteriota bacterium | reverse complement strand
AGCTTGTCGTGACTCCAGCTGTGAGTCGTCTGAACTATTCCCTGCGAGCTTAGCTTCACCGGAGTCGTTCTTTTCGATGTCAGCGACAAACTGAAGTTCGTCGGACTCAGCTGTCCGATAAGCTTCAGCTTGTCGTGACTCCAGCTGTGAGTCGTCTGAACTATTCCCTGCGAGCCCTTCTTCACCGGGGTTGTTCTTTTCGACGTCAGCGACAAACTGAATTTTATCGGACATCGTATTGAACAGCCGCTCGCGTAAACCTGACAAAGCACCCGATGTTGGGCGAGCATCCTCAGTTTGTATTACCGCGAAATCAGCAATCCCTTTTAATTGTTCAATCGTCTCCTTGTAGGGTGAAAAGATTTCCGGGTTACGGGAGTCGTGATTGAGGTTGACCAATGTTTCCGGCACACGCGGAATCAATTCGCGAAGGATCTCTCCCTGCACGGGCGTGAAATCAAAGAACCCATCAAGTATCAGCAGTTCGACATTCGCTAACCATGGCAAGTTAACTTTTTGACCATCAACAAAAGCTCGCAACGCGCGGAGTGCTCGCAATTGGTCGGCGTCGTCTTCAGTCAAATGGTGCTGTTCGAGCAGCTCGCAGTACGTCGAATAGATAAGCGCTACTTCGTTGTCGAAAGTTATTTGAGAATTGCTCGACTCAGGTTGTCCGATGAGGTCATGAGTTCGAGAGGCAATGATTGCGGCAACTTCGTCCGGCGTTTTGGCCGCTCGTTGAATTTCGCCAATCAGAGTCGCGATTGAATTTACGCAGCCCTCACTTCCTGCGAGCGGCGCTATTGCTGTGAGCTTTTTCGCCTCTCTCAAACGCGACAGTATTTGAGAAATCAAACTGCGCTTTAGCGGAAGTTCTTCGCGATCGATCGGCAGCCGCAACGCCAATCCTTTGCGTTCGTCGTTAACTGCAGTGCTGAGGACGCGTCGCACAAAACCGCGAAAAAGATAGACGGGCAGTTCACCCCAAACGCCTCGGTTTCGCGATCCATCGAGTATGCGTTCAGTGACTATGTCGAGAAGTGGCTGGGACGCTGCGAGGTAGACGAACCTATGACTTTCGTTGCGAGCGACCAGATCGGCGCAACGTTCGATGAGAGATTCACGATTGTTACCGAGGAGAGGACCAAGCAGGATTTGATTCATTGCAGCTATGCTTTAGCCCTTGCAGAAGTCATGAACTTTCTTCACTCCGGAGGAGTGCTATGTTTATAGCTTTGAGTGGTTTTGCATACTCGCGTTCCGGAGGAGTGCCATGTGTCGCATGACAAGACTACATCTGGGTACTCAAGGAGCCTAAGAACGAACTTCGTGTGCACCCAGATGGCACTCCTCCGGAGCGCGCTGTCATTAATAAACCATGGCTATAAACATGTCACTCCTCCGGAGTGAAGAAGGCTCATGATTTCGCAAGAGGCTCTTTCACTTATCGTGACTCCCAAAAGTTTATTCAGGTCGCTTCATTGTGATGTCACGACAAGACAGAAGCATATCGGACATTCAGTTCTCCCCCGCAGCAACTCCTTGCGATCGAAGCAAAGGCATCTCATCATCCTCCGGCGTTTCAGTTTCAGCTGCGACTAAATCCGGAAACAGTCCACCTTCATCAAGGCTTAGTGCTCGCGCGGCTTTATCGATCGGCTCGAGAGTTTCGATCTCCTCACCGCTGATTGCGCCGCGCTCTTTGAACTTCCTCGCCGTCACCAACACACGAGCTTCAAGGGAACGGACACCTTTGTTATACGCATCAAGCGCGCGATCAAGACCACGACCGATATCGTCGAAATGATTGGTGAAGACTCGCAGTCGATCATAGAGCGTTCGTGCCAACGAACTCACTTCCTGCGCGTTGCTCGCCATCTGCTCCTGACGCCATCCGTACGACCCAGCCTTCAGCAATGCAATCAGTGTTGTCGGAGTGGCAATTATCACACCCTGATTGACCCCGTCTTCGATCAGCTTGGGATCATTCTCAAGAGCCGCGCTATAGAACGTCTCACCGGGTAAGAACAACAACACGAACTCGGGAGTCGGTTGCACTGCCTCCCAGTAAGACTTTTTGCTAAGTGCAGTGATATGTCCACGTACAAGGCGAGCGTGATCGTTCAACCTCGCTGCCCGAATTTCTTCGTCCGTTGTTGAAATCGATTCGTAGAACGCATCGAACGGAACTTTGGAATCGACGACGATCGTGCGATTGCCGGGTAGGCGCACAATCAGATCAGGTCGGATTCGTCCATCCTCAGTCGCAACCGTTCCTTGTTCGATGAAGTCGCAGTACTGAAGCATGCCTGCCAGTTCAACGACCCGTCGCAGCTGAATCTCTCCCCAACGGCCACGAATGTGAGGCACGCGCAAAGCCTTCACCAGGTTGCCGGTTTCAGACTGAAGTTGAGATTGAGAAGTAGCCAGGTTCTTCACCTGTTCGCGCAACTCGGAGTAGGCACTTGCACGAGTTTTCTCGAGCTCACCGATCTTGACGTCGACTTTTTCGAGCGACTCTTTCAGAGGCTTGATAATTTGATCGATTGCTTGTTGGCGTTGTTCCAGGTCGCCTTTCGCTTTGGCCTGGTACGTCTGAAGACTTTCTTTCGCGAGGTCTAGAAACGATTGATTGTTTTTGCGCAGGGCATCTGCCGACAGCGCTTTGAATGCGTCGGCGAGCTTTTCTTCGGCATTAGATATGAGTGCAATCTTTTCCTGGCTGGCCTTGCGTTCCTCTTCGAGTCGAGTGGTAAGTGAAGAGAGTTCGGCCAGTGCCTGCGCATTCTCGGCCCGGAGTCCGTCCGATTGAGTTGACTCGCGCGCGCAGGCGTCGCGCAGTTCGCGAATTTGTTCTTCTTTTCCTAAAAGGCGTTCGGCGAGCGTGGCGCGTTCAGAGTCGGCTTCAGCGCGAGCTCGAGCATATTCGTGTTTTAGTTTCGCGCGATTTGTGAGCCAGATGAACAGACCGCCGAAGATGAGGCCGATGACAAGCATCGACGCGGGGAACAAAATTTCCATGGAGGCGATTCTAACATGACGTAATGTCCGATATGCTTTAGCTTGTCGTGACTATCGCTTAAGACACCTTGGGGCTTCTAACTAGAGTCACGACAAGCTAAAGCTTATCGGACATTCAGCGACCAAAGCTTGCGACGATTCGTTCATAAATCTTGCGCGTGAGTCTTACGTCGTTCAGATTGTATTCGCGGATTACTTCCAGTTTGTTTGCCTGATACAGATCAAAAACCTTGCTACCTTCAACTTCAGCAGTCTTGCTCGACTCAATTCCCAGCGCCCAGGCAAGATCGTCGAGACTCACATTGCGTTTTGCGCCCAGCCACCAGCGATGCATTGTGTCGAACACTCCGCGAACATTGAAGTCACCTAAATTCACAAACGGACGTACCTGCATTCCGTGAACCAAACAACGCTGAAAAATGTATGGCAGGTCAAAGCCAATAATGTTGTGACCCACCAACTCATCCGACTCTGAATCAAAGCCCTTCATCAGTTCGAGGAAATCGACTAACGCCCGTCGCTCGCCCTGCTCGAAACCTTCTTCATCGATGCCAAACACATATTCACTCTCTCGTTGCTCGATCCCGCCAAACTCTAAACCCGGAACGGGCCCGACATGCACTGCGATCGATAGGATGCGCCCCGAGGTCGCGCTCAACGACCCAAGCTCATAGCAACGCTCCTCTTCAGCCGCAATATCTTCGAGGTAACGTTGTTGCTGGTCGAGACGCATGCTACCGAGCCGTAGACGTCGTTCGAGTTGCGGGCCTACTCGCTCGCGAAATTCCGGGAGTGTCAACGTCTCGATATCGAGTGTAAAAGCGCGCGGCAAATGCGGCTCAACCTGCTGCTGTTCCAGGTATTGTTCGAGGGTGATTGGGCGATACTCAGCGACGAGAAACTGCAGCCTGTCCTGGAACATCTCGAGTTTCCCCGTGACGCCCCACAGGCCGGGCTTGAGTTCGCCTTGAGTCGCGCGCACCTCGTCCCAGATCTTTAAGGCAATCGTACCCGTGGCGTTACGCGCAAGCGCATCGTAAAAGACTCGACCTTGTTGTGTGCGACGAGATTTGACTGATGTAACAAGCAACATCAACCAGAGATCTTCTCCGTGAGGAATTTCGGGAATGGGTATGTTGCCTCTCATTGGACCATAGCAATATCAACAATCAACAGTATTTCAAACGTCCCACTTCATTGTCCCAACGCCATAGTCGATCGGAACCCTGGAGGTGAACTCCACCAAGCCATTGATCGACTCCGTTGAGGCGGACAAAGTCTGATCGTCCATTCAATACAGCTTTTCCTGCGTCAGTTATCTTGAAGGTTGTTGTCGGACTTACTCGTTCGTTATCGCTTTGAGTCGTCAGTAAGGGTTGATTGCCCTCTGAAAGATTAACCAGCGTCAGCCACAGCTGCGAGTCACCTAGACCATAGACGGGCTCAGTGGCGATAAACTCTGGAAACAGATCACTAAACAGCTCGCGCCCGTTTTCAACTAGTTCAAGACTCTTGTTCTCAATTTGCCCCAAACCATTTGCCGTGTTTGGAAAACGACGAAGGTGTGCAGACATGGCTGTGCTAAGAAACGGCAATGATGAAGTGTCCGTTTGCAGAATTGACTCGAGCGAAGTTGGATCGGGTGAAGAGAATGCTCGCCATGCCGCACTCGCAAGTTCAAGTTGAGTTGCGGTCACCATTTGCCTCTGCGGAAATAACGAAGCCAACTCTTTTTCATTTAGCTCGCCAAGTCCGCGAAAGTTTTCTTTGCCGGGAAACTCACCGATGTTCACGAGACTAAGTTTAGTCTGTGCAAGGTCGACGTGAGCAAACCAGTCGAGGAGATAGAGGAGGTTAAGCTGGCAGAACAAGTCGTGCTCAAACCACAAGACTACTTCGTCATGTGTCGAGTAAGACTCGAGCGCCTCGGACTGCTCCGACAACTGCTGGTCGCACGTGTTTGGTTCGACACCATAACTGCTGGCGAGGTGTTCGACGCGTAGTTGGCGCCATTGCTCCTTGTTTAGTCCGGCGATTATTGGCCCGGCAATCAACGCATCCCGAAATGAGAAGAATTTTCCCGGAACACCTGACTCCCTGAGTGGCTCCTCTATCGAACTACCATTAAGAATATGAAGCATGATGTTTCCAAATGTCCGACATGCTTTTTAGAGCCTCTTCAACTTGTCGTGACTCGTGTAATAGGGAGATCGGGCTTTAATGTCCGACGAACTTTAGTTTGTCGATCGTTAGCTACTGGGTCAACGACAAACTAAAGTTCGTCGGACATTTGCGAACACTACTTCTTTTGCATTAGTTCCAGGACGGCGGCGGTCATTGCTTTTACTCCGGTGCGTAGAGTCGGTTCGGGTAACGGCTCAAACAGCGGTGAATGAAGGGAGGGCAGTCGTGTGCCGTTCTCTTTACTCTGTTTGACCTTAACTGGATCGACTGCGCCTAACCAGAAGACAACTGAAGGAATCTTCTGGTCCAGGCTTAGATAACCAAAGTCTTCGCTCCCCATAATCGGCGCAACCGGAACCACGTTCTCATCACCCAGCGCCTTCTTGAAAGCGACATCGAGACGCTCGACGAGTTTCGGATCGTTATAGGTCGCTGCGGTCACTTCCGTTTCGCTCACCTTGACTATCGGAGCGCGGTCCTCCGGAATTCCCGCAGCCAGCGCTGTGCCTTTCGTTATTCGTTCGATAGACGTGAGGATGCGCTGGCGCACTTCTTCTTTATAAGTGCGCACGGTCAATTGTAGATTCACTTCATCGGGAATGATGTTGTATCGAGTGCCGCCATGGATAGAACCAACCGTGACAACTGCCGGATCCAGCGGGGAATTCTCACGACTAATAATGGTCTGTAGCGCCATCACCACCTGCGCCGCAAGTACGATGGGATCTTTGGTCGCTTCCGGTTTGGAGCCGTGACCGCCAAGTCCACGAATCTTGATATCCACAGCAGTGCCACTCGCCAGGGCAAACCCGGGTATGTAGCCAACCTTGCCGGCTTCAAGATCAGCGTTGTCGTGCAAGGCAATGGCGAAGTCGGGTTGGGGAAACTTTGTGTAAAGCCCGTCTCTCAGGACAGCGCGTGCACCATCGATCGTCTCTTCGGCTGGTTGACCGAGCACGATCAGCGTTCCACTCCAACTACTCTTCAGTTGGGCCAACATCTTTGCTGTGCCCAGCATGCTGGTCATGTGAATGTCGTGTCCGCACGCGTGCATCACACCCACTTCGACCCCGGCATCGTTTCTCGTTTTTACTTTGCTGGCATATGGAAGACCGGTCTTTTCCTCGACGGGCAGAGCGTCAAGGTCAGTGCGGATCAGAACAGTCGGCCCTGCGCCATTTCGCATTATTCCGACAACGCCGTAACCGTTCCACGCCGGATTCTCATACTTGCCGAGTCGTTCGGTGACTTCGTAACCAAACTTGCGCAACTCGCCGGCGAAGAACTGTGCGGTCTTCTCTTCACGGTGTGAAAGTTCCGGCGCGGCGTGAAGCATCTTGTACGTCGCAAGTAGCCATTCAATATCGTCGGCGAGAAGTGATTCGACAGATGGTGACACTCGAGGAGCCTCAGCCTTTAAAGCGCGCTGTCCGAAAGCATTTAGTACGAGGGCAAGTGAAAAGCTAACCAGGGAGATTGTTTTCATAAGAGTCTTTCAAGGGGAAGAAAGGATCTCAGATCTCAGATTCGATCTAAGCTGGAGTCTCACCAGGTGCTCTGCAACTCGGTTGATTCATGCGCCGCAGAATCTGAAGTCTGAGATCTGAAATCTGAGATCCTCTCCCAGGTTTTAGCTTCGACCGGCGGCTATTCCCGCGTTGACTTGATCGATCGCCAGATTGACCAGTCGTATTGCGTTAGCACGATAACCACCCTTATCGGCAGTTGCACGTTCGAGATCGGATTTCGCATTTTTGAGGTGATTGAGAGCTGCTTCCATGTGAGGTTGATCGGGTATGGGAGCATTCACCTTTGCGTGATTGTTCCGCCGAGCGAACTTGATCCCCTTGTTGACTTCTCCGATGGCAGCGTTAACGAGGTCGATGGCCCTTGCACGATGTCCACCTTTGTTGGCTTCGGCAGCTTGAAGTTCGGCCCTGGCCTTCTGCAAGTTTGTTCTTGCTGATTCCATGTTTGGCTGATCCGGTGTTGCTTTTACCAGCACGCAAACACACAGCAGCATCAGAAGGGTCAACACAGAGTTCTTATATTTCATGGATTAAGAAAACTCCTTCAGGTTGGTCAGAGAGCGGCGCAATCGTACAACCGGGATCAGTTCTATCGCAATGTGAGGATTTCAGATTGCAGATTTCAGATTGCAGATTTCGATCGATTTACTAATCTGCAATCTGCAATCTGCAATCTGCAATCTGCAATCGGCAATCTGCAATCTGCAATCTGCAATCTGCAATCTGCAATCTGCAATCTGCAATCTGCAATCTGCAATCTGCAATCAGCTAAACTGGCTTGGGTGGCAACGGCTTGCTCAATACCGAGGCGATAAACTCAGTCAGACCCGTGTCCGCGCCTGCGTGTCGGAACTTGTAATAGCTCGTCAGGTTCGTCATCCACGTCTTACGACTCGCTTCAGTCTTTGGATCATTCCCGGCGGTTGCTATTGCCCTAGCATAGCCGTCGATCATGCGATCTATTACGACGTTGATCTTTTCGAGAGCCGCTTTGCTTTCTACGCTTTCCTCTTTATTGGCGAAGCGAGTCTGAAAGTCGGCTGAGAGTCTCTTGTAAGGACCAGCTTCGTAGGCAGCTGCCAGGAAGAAGTAGGTCGACGCAGTCTTCTTAATATCGCTTTCAAGTTGAGCTGCCTTGAGAAGTGAATCGATCGCCTGCTCCGGCGCCGTTTTCAATGTCAGGAAGCCAACTGCGTAATACAGGTAAGCGAGGGTATCTTCTTTTCCCTTGAATGGCGCCCACTCCGTTGGGACCTTGCCGCCTTCGATTGCCTGGATCGCCTTGCGAGCGTAACCGAGCGCATCGGCGTTGTAGGCCTCATTTGATGACGAGGCTGACAGGTAACCTGCATAGCCAAGATCGATTTGTGCGCGGAGGTAGTCAGGCTCGTCGGCCAGAATCTTTGCGCCGACTTTGTAGGCTTCTGCAAAATTCTTTTCGTTGATTAGGCCCGGGAGCATACGCTTGCGCTCGTCCCGTTCGTAAAACGATATCCACTTTTGCAAGTAGTCGACGTACTGGTCTTTATCCTTGGCATACCGCTTTAAATAGTCCTGGGCGGCGACGTATGCGACTGCCTGGTTGTTATTCCGGTTATCGTAGAACTTCTTGTAAATGTCGATTTTTACAGGGTCATCTGTTTCCTGCGCCTGTACTTTCAACGCAGTTCCCGCAGCGACCATTAGCAAAAGTAGTGAACTCAACGCGAGTTTTTTGACCATCTTCATCTCAAACTTCCTCCGCCTCTATCTTACCCCGAGTTGCCCGACTTTGGGCTAGTGACCTTAGACGCTCAAATGCCCGCTAAAGGTTTTATGGACGTACGGTTATAATTCAAATGTCCGATAAACTTCAGTTTGTCGCGACTTAAATAAAGAGCGCTGATAACGCCAGGAAATTTCTACGACTGCGAGCGACAAACTGAAGTTTATCGGACATTAAAAGAGAATGACTGACATCATCCAAAAACTACCTGACCATATCAAATTCAACGGCCGCATACTTTTCCTAACGGACGACACCACGTTAATCCGCCGTCAACTTGAAGCTAATTCAGACATGACTGCGGCGGCTGCACTTGAAGCCGAACTTGCTCAACGCCTTCAAAACAATGACTTGCCGTTGATGAGTAACATATCAACTGACGAAATCACTCCCGGTTGGGTCTGTTTTTATTACGACGAGACTCTGGGCCAGTACGTCTACGTCGGTATGCGCGAAGCTGCCGTTCAAAAAGATGAAGTGAAGACCGGTAACTTTGCTGTCGTGGTTTCGGGCCTGTCAAAAGGCTGCGGCTCTTCTCGCGAGACCGCTCCATACGCTGAGACGGCGGCCGGCGTAAAGTTGGTAATCGCTCAGAGTATTGAAAAGATCTACGGTCAAAACTCACAGAACATCGGTCTGTTAACTTCGACTGATTTCGGTTTGATCGATCGCATCCGCGGCGGTGAGGAGATCGCACTTTCAGAGTTCACGAAAGGTCTCGACCCAATTTCACAAGACATCGTGGCTTACGGCGGTCTGTTCAACTACAACAAAGCCCGGCTCTCGGGACAAGTATCACCAACGGCAATCACCACCGAGAAGCGCCCCATGACAATCGTGGAGAAGATCATTGCCCGGCACGCTTTTGTCACCGCCGGAAAAATTGGGGTCGAAGCCGTTAAGCCAGGTGACGCGTTGTTTGCAGTCGCCGACGTTCGCTTCTCGCATGAGTATGTGACTCCGATGGCCGAATCGCTCTTCAAGCAGGCACTTGGCGCCGATGCTCGTGTCTCCCAACCAGAATCGGTGTTTGCGTTTCGGGATCACCTGACGTTTCTTGGCCGGGTAATGTCGCCAAAGCATCGCGAAATGGGTTTGCTTGAAAAGGCCAACGGTCTCGCAACCACGCAGGAGAGCTTCACGACGGTTCAGAACATAAAACTTTACGGTGAGAATCCTTCCGGAGGTTCGGAGGCGATTTGCCACAACGCCGTAGTTGAAGATCTCGCTCTGCCCGGTCA
>QHXL01000035.1:34271-39220 GCA_003222935.1 Acidobacteriota bacterium | reverse complement strand
CGGCGGCAGATGAAGTCGTTCTCTACCTCGACCACCGCAACATCAACGAACTCCCGCCGTTTGACGAACTGCAACCTTCAGCAGAAAATCTGGCTAAGTATGTACTGGAGAGAGTGGGCGGAAAAGTGAGTGACGAACGGGTACAGATCTATAAAGTCCGCTGCTTTGAAACACCAACGAGTGTCGCGACCTACCAATTAGACTAGCCAACGCCTTTAGTGACGCGCTTCGAACGAAAGTAGAAGCTTGGTACTGAGACCGCACGCGTCCCTGCGTGCCAGTTTGCTTCAAGCGTTTCGGTGGCTAAGACTGGCACGCGGGGACGCGTGCGGTCCCAGTACCAGGACTACTTGGCGAAGAAGCCCCTCTTTGATTTCGCTTGAGCAGACACGCGATTGACCTTGATGCCGATGTTCCTCCAGTTGCCGTTGTAGTTCTTATCAATTGGGTTGTAAGACACGCTGTAGAGCGTCTGTAGTTCAGAAGCAACTCTTTGGTAGACGCCATCAAGATCTTCTGCCCGACTCGCTTTGAACAGCGTACCGCCCGTCTCATCCGCAATCTTATTGAGTTGTTCACGAGCAGTTAGATACGACTCGTGCGTATCCGAGCCACGCGATCTGACGACCGTCTGATACTCCGTGTCGAAATAGATCGGGTAGATCGTCATCTCTTCCTGGCTAATGCGAGCGAATAATTCATCGAACGGATGTTTAGGTTCGTAGTCATCAGACGACAGCGAGTTGTCGACCCCATCGGTCATCACCACAATTGCTCTTCGTTGTTCGCCAACTTCTTTAAAGAGATTCATCGTCGACCACATCGCATCGTAAAACGCGGTTCCTGACTGTAAGTTCTTGGTGTCGTCGATGCGGTCCTTCATCAACTTTCGGTCGCAAGAGAAGTCGCAGATCACCAGGTACCTGCGCGTAAATGCGGCTACTGCAATCCGCGTATTCGGGTTAAGGGTATCGATAAACTTCTTAGCCGCCTTACGAATCAGCTTCCAATGCTCTTTCGTACTTCCGCTAGCATCAAGCAAAAGCACCACACTCACCGGAGACGACACGGGTTCAAAGCGCACAACCTGCTGTTCGATGTTGTCTTCGAAGATCTGAAAATCCGCCTGCTTCAAGTCCGGGATTAGTTTTCCGGCGCTGTCCGTCACACGAACGTTCAGGTTCACAAGCCTGCTGTCGATCTTGATGATGTCTGCAACCGGTGGATCATTTTGGTTCGAGGAAACGTTGGCGCCAGAAGCGGATGCGGGAGCACCATCAGAGGGACCAAACGAAGAAGCGCTCATCATTGGACCATGATCAGGTTTACTAACATCGTTCAGTGCTCGCAAATCTGCTTTGGCGATGCGACCTGGTTCGTCGCTTAAAAGAGAAACAGCACCGCGTGCGCTACGAATAATAATTGGAGAGCCGCCGGTCCCGGTTCGCCCGTCTAAACTGTGCGCGTTCACCGGGCCAAAAAGGCGCATTTCGAGCTCCGAGGTAATCGTCCCTTCGATGGCTCGTAACGAAAGGTCGGTATTGGCGTTCCGAGGCAGAAAGAGCGAGATCGCGCCGGATTCAGTTTCGACTGTGAGGCCGCTGGTGACACCCTTAACCGCAATCGCTTCGTCTTCGCCCTTAACAGAAAGTGTTACCTGCCTGGGTAGAAAAACCTTGAGATTAATCGCTGTCGCACCGCGACCGCACTGTACAACAATCCTGAGATCAGAATCCGCGATTTGGAAACGAAGACATGAGTCGATCGACTTTTCGTTGAGCTTTCCTGGTTGACGCGTGGCGATGACCTTTAGGCGAGAGCTGTTCCAGGTTTCTACGTCGGTTCGACCGTTTGGATTCTCGATGGCTATCGCACTGAACTTTTGAGAAATCGTTTTTTCGTAGTTCGATCCACTGTCTTGGATCATGCTTCTTCCCGACGTCGAAGTCGCAAGGGACAGCTGGAGGAACACGAGTGCCGCTACGGAGAGTGTTCTTAAGTTTTTCATTTTGGCCTTTGGAAAAAGAGAGACCGAAAGGCTGCTCGATCAGGATCGGGGCAGCAGTTTACTTTGAGGGCGGCGCAGATTGTTGGACCTCAAGTGTACTGACGATTTATCAGAGTAAAGTGTTAACAGCAACCGGAGGGAAGTAGGCAGGAGCAGGAGCAGTAGGCAGGATCTCAGGTCTCAAAGCCGGCCCGAATCAACAATCTGAGATTTGAGATTTGAGATCTGAGATTTGGGTATCGCACCTTCTAATTCTGAAGACTCAACAGCCGCCACAGAGCGTCGGCTCATGAAAGGTCGCTCACAAAACCAGAAATAGACCCAGGCGAACAAGATCGTCGCGGGAATCACAACCAGAAAGACGTTCTGAATCTGCCATGAAGCGGGATTAGTCCAGCGCCACGATTGCATGATCGTCAATTCATGAGTCAGATAGATCGAATACGAGAACACGCCGAGCGTGGCAAAAGCTGAAATGATCCATGGCAGTTTTAAATTCCGTACCCATCCACTTTCTGCGAACACCGACTTATTGACGACGATGAAGAAGCCGATGCCCCACATCGGATGAATCAGAAACCAACTGAAGTCGTGCCAGATGGTGTCTTTAGAAATGGACGGTAAGTAGTTTGAAAGCACAGAAGCCGTAACAATCAGGGCAACCGCCAACTGCAGGTTTCGAGTCCAGCGCGGCAGTTTGACCAGACCAAAGAACGCCTCGACCCCGATAGCCCCCAATGCCCAGGTGAACCAGTGCGACGCTGCTGCTTCCGGCACAGGCACGCCGATACCCGTCTTGGCCCATACCACGTGACTGAACACCATCCACGCCACTCGCGCCAGTAGACAAACCGCAAGTGTTACGCCCCAACCAAAGCGGGAACGCAGATAGAGCAAAAGGAAATATGCCAGGTAGAGTTGTTCCTCGATCGCAAGTGTCCAAAATACTCCGTTAATGCTGTAACAGGTTTTAGGATCGAGGTTGTGCAGCATCAACAGGTGGAGCACCACGTCGTAGATAAAAAAATGCGTGACGTTCAATCCTACTGACGTTGCGGTGAACAAGAAGAAAAGAACGAGCGCAATGATGTACGGAGGATATAGACGACGAAGTCTCCGCTTCCAGAATTGCCCGAATGGAATCTTTGGGTGTTGTTCGCCGCTTGCGCGCGCACGGGCCCACGTAAGATGAATGCAAAAGCCCGAGATGACGAAGAATAGAAAAACTCCGATGTAGCCAAACGAGCTGCCCACCTGTAGCACTCGAACCGGGTATCTCATGAAGTTTCCGGGAAGGAATTTCTCGCCCTGCTCAACAGCGTGGTAGAACACCACCCCCAACGCCGCGATTCCTCGTAAAGCGTCGATGCTTCGAAGTCGTTTTTGGGGAAGATCTGGAGCCTGTGCGGGGGTCATTCAAGTAAAACGGGAGAAGCTTAGCCCAAACAAAAGTGGCCCGAAAAAACCATGGGCCACCTGGTTAAAAGAAGCCGCGTTGTCTTGTTCTAAGCCGAAGCGCGCGCGGTAACGTCGATGTTGTACTTGCGAATCTTGCTGTAAAGACGTGGTCGGTAGATGCCAAGCAGATTTGCGGCTGCTTGTTTGTTGCCGCCAGTCCGTTGCAGCGTTCGTTCGATCACCAGCTTTTCGATGTCCTCGAGTGTCATGTTGGGTGGAATATCCCATTCCGCATTCGGCGAGGAACCCTCCGGCATCGTGCCATTATCGAACGGCAGGTCAATTGGTTCGATCTTACTCTCCTTGGCCAGGAGCACGGCGCGCTCAATAACGTTCTGCAATTCACGCACATTACCCGGCCATGCATGTCCAAACAACCTTTGATACGCGGCTTGTGATACGCCACTGATCGGTCGCTCGTATTTCTGCGCATACATTTGCAGGAAGTGTTCGGTCAGGAGTTGTATGTCTTCGTTCCGCTCACGTAGCGGCGGTACGTGAATGGTGATAGTAGAGATTCGATAGAAGAGATCGTCGCGCAGCAACCCGTCCCGGATTGCGTCCGCCGGTGGACGATTCGTTGAACAGACCAGCCGAAAGTCGACCGCGTAAGTTTTTTCCGACCCGATTTTCCGATAACTGCGTTCCTGCAAAACTCGAAGGAGTTTAGGTTGAAGTTCAACGGGCATCTCGGCAATTTCGTCGAGCATTAGCGAACCGCCGGCGGCGTGTTGGACCAGGCCTTCCTTGTCAGCATGTGCCCCGGTGAACGCGCCCTTCGTGTGGCCAAACAATTCCGACTCGATCAATTCTTTCGGAAGTGCTGCACAGTTAACTTTGATGAAGGGTTTTTTGGATCGAAGTGAGTTGTAGTGAATCGCATTGGCGATGAGTTCCTTACCAGTACCCGATTCACCGACGATCAATACATTCGCGTCCGACTTCGCCACCGACTCGATTGTTTCGTAGATCGTTTGCATCGGTTTCGAGGCACCGATGATGTTGAAATACTCGGCACGCGTCGATAGCTGGCGCCGCATGTTTGCTGTTTCGGCGACTAGTTCGCGTCGTTCGAGTGCCTTTTCGACAAGCGGTTGTAGTTCTTCGAAATCGAAAGGCTTCTCGACAAAATAGAACGCACCGGCTTTTGTCGCCTCGACTGCCCGCTGAACGGTTCCATAACCAGTGACAACGATTACTTCAGTTGTCGGTCGCGCGTCCTTCATATGACGCATGACTTCAAGGCCATCCATGTCCGGTAGTTGTAAATCACAAATCGCCAGATGATGTCCGCCCTGGTCGAAGAGTTCGATTGCTGCAGCGCCGGTAGCAGCGGTGTCGACCGAATAACCTTCCTCAATGAAATTCTGACGTAAGGAATCAGCCATCATTGGTTCATCATCGACGACAAGAATCCTCACTTCTTTGTTCTCCACCTGTTTTTCCTCCCTGGTTATCGCTGCGCCTTGAGGGCTCATACTGT
>QHXL01000035.1:25193-34257 GCA_003222935.1 Acidobacteriota bacterium | reverse complement strand
TTAGGGGTAAAGTAATTGCGATTCGATCTTCGTCATACTGCACCGAACCGCCGTGGGCCTCGATAATCTTGGCCGCCATCGACATTCGGATCTCATCACTGCCTGCAAATGATCGGAATGGGTCGTGGTCGATTTGACTCAGCCCCGACCATTGAACTGTCGCCGCGTCTGACGGTTCGTCAGATCGCTTCACTAAAACTGTAATTCCACTGTCGCCATTGTCATTCTTGCGGTACTTAAGAGCGACCGTGGAGATCCAATTGAGCGCTTCGGTAACCTTCGTTGGGTCGAGATTTCCCTGCAAAGGATCGGAGTCTGACTCACAAACAACCGGACATGATCGGTCATTGAAGTCCGCACAAATTGAACGCATTACCTTCTGGAGATCGAAGCCGGGTTGTTTTTTGAGTTCGATCTCCCTACCGTACTGAACGATGGTTGAAAGGTCGTTGGCTGCCCGATCCAATCCAGCGATCAATTTGACGATGGTTTCCTGTTCGTCTTCGGGGCGTTCATTTTTTTCGATTCGCTTCCGAAGGAAAGTGGCATAGAGTTTGAGACCGTTTAGTTGGTTCTTGAGGTCATGGACAATTTGAATTGAGGCTCGACCGATATCTTGGAGCGTACCTCCGTCATCTGTCCTTGTCATTAAAGACTTCATGGGGCTAACTCTCTCTTAGCTTCTTGGGGCCATCGCCGGTAGGGGAATCCCGCGTTCGCACGAGTGTATGAAATAGACGCTTAGAGCTCGCTCCGATGTGTCGTATTTCAGTGCGGGATGTTAGCAAAAAAGCTCGGCGTATTCTAGTGATACAGTAAAATCAACAACTTGGAGTTGGTGTAAGGGCACTAAAGTACTATGGATACTCATACCGAAGCCTTGAAAGTACTGCTTGTCGAGGACACCGAAGACAACCGATTCATGATGCGACGCCTCTTGGAAATGGCAAGCTACTCGGTGGTTGAAGCTCGAAATGGTGAGGAAGCTGTGCAGTTGGCACGCGAGGAAACTCCAGCCCTCATCCTTATGGACCTCAGTTTACCAATCATTGATGGCTTGGCTGCGACCCGCTTAATACGCCAAATCCCCGGTCTGCAGGCTACTCCGATAATTGCCGTATCTGCCCACGACACATCTGATTTTCAGACTGAAGCCCTTGCCGCAGGATGCAACCGCTACATCACAAAACCGATCGACTTCAATGAATTAGAAAAATTGATCGCGAAGTTGCTGGGGCAATAGTCATTGCTTAGGTTGGTCATTAGAGGGAACAAGCGTGATTCTTAGGAGTCTAAAACCCTTCAAAACAAACTTAAGTGAAGGAATAGACTGCATTGCAAAACGATTTTTCCGTATCTACAATCCCAAACACCATGACAAATTCTGAACGGCGACAAGATCCTCGAACAGAGTCGCGCAGCCTGATGATTATCATCGTGGCAATCGCGGCAGCTGTTGTAATCGCTCTCTTCTTTTTTGTTCTCATGCGCTCCGGTCGCACGACGACGGGAGAGCCCACGCTACAGGGTGCAATCAGACCCGGGTCGGCAGAGTTTGACGCAAACAAGGATAAAGTCTTCCTGGATCCGCCCGAAGCCACCGAAGCAAAACGCGCGCTCGGCGATATAGTGATGACATTGTCGACCACAGTTCATAACCTTCACGGCAAGGCGTTAAGCGGACTCGAGATTCGCGCCGCTGTTGTTGATCATCAAGGTCAACCAGTGAAGCAGCGGACGGTAATAGTTATTCCTACCAGGCAACCCGAGTTGGCAACGAACAAAACGATGTCGGTGAATGTTATGTTGGAAGGAATGAAAGAGACGGACGACCGCGCGAACATCAAGATGGAAGTCACCGGCTTTAAGTTCAAGGAATAGCATCTCGCCTTTGCTCGAGCATCGCTTGGGCCATTCGGGAATATCATAGCTTCATTACCCTGTTCCGGACGGGATTTCGATCTCGAGAGCATGACTACATGACACCACAACGTACGGAGTGGCGATGGGGCTTCATTGCCGCGTCGGCGATTGTCATTCTCACCGTGTTACCGCAAATATTGTTTGTCTTGGACCGGGGTTCGAACTGGCATGGTGCAAATGCTGCGATGCACCCCGATGAAGTCGCTTACTCCGACGTTCACGACGTAACGATCCTTTTACGGGTCGCACTGATCACTCGCAGATACCAGTTCCCGAGTCTCTCTTTTCTATTCAAGTAGTACCCGCATACCTGGCGTCCCTACCGGCCCGTTGGTTGGGAGTTTCAGCGTCTACCGTATTCATAATTGGACCTTTGTTGTTTGCCGTCTTTAGTTCGTTTGCATTGTTCTGGTGCCTGGCCCTGGTTAACCGTGACTCCCGCCTTTCCGCAGCGGCTGTTTGTATCGTCCTCTGCTTCGGAACTCCGATAGCCTTCCAGGGAATCTTACGTTACGTGCCCAACCTGAACTTCCTCATCCCGATGTGGATATCAGAACTAGTGCGGCCGGCGTCTGCATATCACCTGCCGTTTCTTCGGTTTTATTTGCCGGCAGTAGCGTTTCCACTTTTCTTTGTTTTCTGCGCACTTGTTTGGTTGGCACTGACCTCCAAGGGTCAGCGGGGCGCATTGGCTTCATGGGCTTTTGGAGCTTTGGCTGGAATTACTTTCGTCGCATTAGTGTTTTCCTATTTCTATTTGTGGACTGCAGCTGTGGCCTGGCTGGTTTCCGTCTGTGCGTTGTGGTTGGTGGGGCGACGCGCTGAGTGGCGTCGAGTCTTGATCGTACTTGGCGTCGTAATGGTTACAGTGGCGCCCGGAATGATCGTGTACTTGAGTCTGCTTGCGAAAAGGGCCTCGACAGTGGACAGCGCTCAGGCTTTAGTACTGACTCACCGTCCGGATCTTTTTAGACCTTCTGAGATTGCTGTAATGATCGTGCTCGCTGTGCTGATCATCGCAGCGGTACGTCGTTTTTTAACCTGGAGCGATCCATTGGTATTGTTCACTGCGTCTCTCGCCCTCACAGTGCTGGCAGTTTTCAATCAGCAGGTAGTGACCGGCCGTTCTCTACAGCCGATACATTATGAGTGGTTCATTGGTAACTACTGCGCGTTGGCCGCAATTGTCCTCACCTTCGGCCTCTGGCGTCGGGTGGGACGTGGGCCACTCCAGGCAAATAAACATCTGCTGGCGGTTGCTGTCGTCGCTCTGATTTGGGGTGGCCTGGAAGTTTGGTTAGCGGCGAGTATTAATCTTGAAGTTAATCGTCAGGTTGACGACATTAGTCTTGTGGGCAAGCGTCTTACGCAGCTAGCCGAGAGCGACGGAACATCCCAAGCTGCGTCGGCAGGTGGTTCGATTCCGGTTGTGCTAGTCGAAGATCTAAGATTGGCTGACCGCCTGCCAACCGATGCTCCGCAAGCGATATTGTGGGCGCCACGGATGTTGGTTTTCCCGGGCATTTCGGAGGAAGAGAACAGAGAACGCTTTTTCGACCAGCTTTATTACCTCGGTTACGATTCTGCGAAGTTTAACCGGAAACTCGATTCGCTCGACTGGAACTTCTATGCGGGAATGTTTCCTTATTACCGCCTCAGCCGAGTAGTAAGCGGTCACTCGACCCCAATCTATCCCGAGGAAATAAGGGAGCAAACAAAAAGGTACCTTGATTATTCAGCTTCGTTCACCGGCGAACGCGCTGAGAAATCGCGAGTGTCTTATTTAGTGCTTTCAGCGTCTACGGAACCGAATTGGACCAACCTGGACCGCTGGTACGTTCACGATGAGGGAGAAAGAATAGGCAGCTTTGTTCTTTATCGAGTGAAGCTGAAGAATTAATGTCGAATGTCCGACGAACTTTAGTTTGTCGACCTTACGATAATTAAAATCACGACAAACTAAAGTTCGTCGGACACCTCAATCTACGAAAAGTTCTTCGAGCGACTGTCTGAGCGGCTGAACTGAAACTAACTTTCCGTTAACTTTCCTCAGCGCAGTCAGTACTACATCAACATCACTCTCGCCAGGAGCTTGAATACGAACGCCACCCGGTGTTTCAGTGACGACGAAAGTTTCTGGCACGTCAGTTTGAGTCACGATGATTTCTACCAGGTTCTCCTGGTTTTGTTGTTGCCGCAGATCGTTCAGTCGGCCCATGTGTGCGAGCTTACCTTTTTTAAGAATCGCAACCCGGTCACACAAGACTTCAATATCCGACAAAATGTGCGAACACATGAAGACTGTTTTCCCCGACTCTCGCAACGAGGCAATCAAGTCGCGTACTTCTCGACGTCCAACTGGATCAAGTCCACTCATCGGTTCGTCAAGAAAAACTATTTCGGGATCGTTAATTAGAGCCTGGGCCAGTCCGACTCGCTGCAACATACCCTTGGAGAACTTTCTTAGTTGCGTGTCCCAACGCTTCTCATCCAGCCTCACCCGGCTGAGTAAATCTTCTGCGTTCCGTTTGCGAGCTTGCTTTGGCTGACCGAAGAGTTCAGCGCAGTATTCAAGGAACTCTCTTGCCGTTAGATAATCGTAGAAGTAAGGATTCTCGGGTAAGTAGCCAATGCGATGCATCGACACCTTGTCAATGTCTTCACCCAGAATGCGCGCTTTTCCCGAGGTCGGGAAAGTCAGTCTCATTAACACCTTCAGAGTCGTCGTTTTTCCAGCACCATTCGCACCGAGGAACCCAAAAATCTCGCCCTGCTCGACTGCGAGACTTAGTGCATCGAGTCCGCGAACTTTGCGTTTGCGCCAGAAGCCGATTTCGTAATCTTTTGTTAGTTGATCAATCTCGACTATAGACATTTCTATTCTCACTTAGCAGGGATCGGAGATTTAGGATCTAGCGCAACGTCACAATGCTCCTGCACCAGCTGATAAGGCGAACCTGCTGGATCCAACGGTGTGCCGTCTCGGGTTAACTTAAATCGCAGCGACTGCAAGACAGCCGCGATCTCAAGCCACGACCCGGGACATTTTCCATGGTTACTCTTGGCGGAGTTCAGGATCTTTCGCAAAGTATCGCGCTGGTCCAATGACTCCAATTGCAGCAAACGAAGCGAAGCCATCTCTTTAACTTTTTCATCGTCCGTTTGCTCAAACATTGTTTGATAAATTTCGCGGGCAGTACTGCGACTTCCTCCTTCGGCCGACATTTTTGCTTTCATTGCCATCATCCACGTTGGCGCACCGGGAATCTGAGCTCCAGCGCCAAATGTTTCGGCAGCAGCCTGGTAATCACCACGCTGCCAGTAGATGTAGCCGAGATGGTAGTAAAGCTTCCACGAGGAAGGATTAGCTTCGATTCCTTTGCGCGTAATGCGGATGGCCGAGTTGACATCAACCGCAGGCAGTACGATGGCCGCGTATTTGTACGGCTCGAGAAACGTCGGATCGAGTGTCGTTGCGGTATCAAGCAATGGTGCGAGCAGGCGTAGATCCAGGGTGCCCAGGTCATCGAGAGGAACATCTGGAGGCAAGTCTAAGATTTTGTTCCCGACGTACTGAAGCGAACGCATCCAGTACCAATCTGCGATCAGACCGTTAAAGCCCAACGACATTCGCCTGGCAGTGTTGCCGCTTACATAAAGTTTTTCTTGTTCGAGTTTGTGATCGAGCGGAGGCCGGCGCCGGTCGATTAATCGAGAGAGCAGCACAACAGAAGCCACGCCGATCACGATCACCATGATCAGAACGAGATCCTGTTTCTTGATGGGTCGCTCGGCGGGCATCTACTTGAAGTTCCGTCTCCCCAGTACAAGAGTCGCTGCCGCAATGGTGATCGCGATGTACACCGCGGCATACAGGATCGCGAGTAGAACATTGCTACCCAGCGGAACTTGTCCGTGCGCCGCGGGAGTTATATAGCTGTAGTTATTCAAATTCGGTAGCAAGTAGTAGAGCGCATTAAAAAGTCCGCGGCCGACAACGCTTTCCATTGTCGACGCGAGATTCTTCAGATCAGTGCTGAAGTGACCGATTATAAAAACGAGAAACGTCAAAAGAGCCGAAAGTGCTGGTGAGGAAAACGACGAAAAGAGAAGTGCGACACCCGTGAGTATCATCAACTCAAGATAGATAAGAAAGATCGCGGGCCAAATTGTTAGCGCGAGTGAGTCACCACCGCGTCGTGCATACAGCAACGCGAGCGAAACTCCAGCCCCCATTACCACTACGTTCACGAGTAGCGTCAGACAAAGCCCGAGATACTTCCCCACAAGAAACTCACCTCTACTGACAGGCTTTGAAAAGATGGCGTAGACGGTACGGCGCTCGATCTCTTTGTAGACCAGGCCAACGCCGACAAAGATCGAGATAAAGACCCCGAAGAGCAGCATCGTACTGAGGCCCAGATCGACGATGATTTTGCGCTCTTGTCCGTCCGAGAGCTCACCTAAAAATATTGCGCCGGCGATCAGGAGCAGAACGAAGAGAACCAGGTTATAGAGAACTCGATCGCGAACTGCTTCCAGGAAGGCGTTCCGGGCAATAGCCACTACGCGACGCCAGACTGCCGGGGAACCAGACAAAGTTTGTTCTTGAACAGGTGCAGAAGGGTCCGTCATTTTCCAAGAGTCTCGCGGTTTAACCTCTGAAAGTCTCCGTGTGTACTCAGCATTTTCTTGTCTATCTTAATACGACAAGTCTTGTTTCTGATCCGTCTGAGCCAAATCATTTGTCGTGCGCGATTCACTGCGCGTTAAGCGTCTATCGTAAAAAGTTAAGAGCGCACAACCACCTAACATTAGCATCCACGTCGCTGCGCTTATCTTCGCAACGACAGCAACACGCGGAGGTTCGCGAAAAGCGACTTCAATGGTTCCCGCTTCCGACGGCGCATTCACAACCAGTAATCCATCCGGCGATGGACTCGTTGCCAGGGAATGGCCGTTCATGGTGGCAGTCCAATGCGGATAGTAATACGTGCGCAACTTTACTGGACCCGCTGGACCATTTTCTATATTGAATACCCGCCGCTCAGGTTGCCACGAGGATACAGTGGTCACTCTCGATTCGGCTTGTACCTTGTCGTGCATTCGTTCGACTTGCAGTAACTCCTTGGCCCAGACGGGCAGCCAGTCTTTGAAGCTTACTGCACTTGTTATTTCGTTGAACAATGGATCCATACGCGCGCGCGGTACATAAGCGCAATCATAGATCATCTCTTTACCAATGAATCCAACTGACAGAACGAAACAAAGCAAGACTGCCAGGTCACGCGGCCGCACAGCTTTGAGCCTCTGTTTCCAGTACTCAATACTCGCTGCGACTAAGAGCGCGCTTGCCAGCGATGTAATAGCGAGCCAGCGCCAGGGAAATTGAATTTCAGAAAGTTTAGGCACCACGGCCCAAATCGGGGTGCTCAAAGGCGTCGCCATAAAGAACGAAGCGAGGAGCAGGATGAGTACCGGCCTAAATTGGACCGCTTTCTTATTGAAAATGAGAATAACAGCCGGGAGTACAAAGCCCAGCACTACAAACCCCATGAGGTTTGCATACCAGGTGTTTCTGTTAGTGAGCGCGCTTGGTGAGAAGAGAAAATTGTAGCGATAGTCGTAGTAGATGTTTTGCTGGACGGAGTTTCCTTTGATCCATGAGAGTTCAGCAATCATCGTGGACCAAAAGAACGCGCTGCCGGCCAGGCCGAGAGCGACCGCGACACCGAGTCGAGTCAAAGTCGCGATAATAAACCCACGTTCAATTCGGAGAAGTGCGTAAACCGCCAACGATAACGAACCAATCACCGCGGTCGGCAAGTGCGTCAACACAAGAAGCGCATATGCTATACCCAGGCCGCAAACATCGATGGCTCTTCGTCGCCGGCAAACTCTTTCTACGAACAGGAATGTAAACGGCAAGATCGAACAAGCTGCGTATTCCGACAAGAGAGCCGCTTGATAGAGTTCATTAACACGATAAGGCGCGATGCTATAAAAAATACCAACCCACATTGAGGTTCGAGGCGTCACGAACTGTCGCCCCCAAAGGTACGCGCCTATTCCACCGGCAACCGAAAGAATAATGTAGGAACTGATGGCGGTCCGATACCAATCGTTAGTTATGAACTGTACGGCTGTGAAGAGGTAGTACAAGCCAGGAGGATAAAAACGAAAACGCGGATCGCCGAGCCCATCGTTAGATACAGCCAGCCAACCTGGATACCAGTCGCCGGCGCGTATCGAATCATAGAAGGGAACTGCAAAGCGAAAGTGACTCAACAGATCGCCGCCGTACGGAATTCCGGAGATCATTATTGGTAACAGCACCAGGGTCGACACAGCCAGCACCACTAGTAGTGGAAAAAGGTTAGTGCGCCAGGCGTTCGAGTCTGTTTGAACCTGAAGATCCACTACTTCGTTTCCAGGGTAATTCATGAAACCAGGACTTTCGTTGCGCCAGCCTTATCTTGACCGAACAAGAGATTCCAAAACAGCAAACCAAATATCACCATGAATCCGAGTAAACCGATCGCCATTGTTAGCCGAACGCGCGCAGGCTCTTGAAACTGTAAAACGACCGTCGTGGCGTTTTCTGGTACGCCCACCAGGATTGCGCCATCCTTGTCAGGCCGTACTGAAAGTTCGGTGTTGCCAGAAAATGCTTTCCAGTGTGGATAAAAGAACGTGCGTACTCGAACATCGCCTTTGCCGGGGCCCACAACGAATTCGCGGCGTTCGGGGTCCCAACGTTCAATCGCTACCTCGCGTCCTGGTGATTCAACGGCCCTCGCCATTTTCTGAAATGGCTCGTGAACCCAACTTGGCCACCACTGCGAGACGCCGGGTGACCCGGGAATCTCCTGCAGGGTCCTGGCAAACTGCGTCGCATCGAATGGCTTTGCTTCACGAACGGTGTGTGCGGCGGAAAAGGCGATTGAGACGGCAATCGACCCGGCGGCAAGTATAGCAAGTGCGCGCTTCTTTCCTTTGGCAATTGATTCCCAATAAGGAAGTGCCGCCGCCATAACGATCGGCACAACCATCGAAGTAATAGCCAACCACCGCCACGGAAACTGCGTCTGTTGGAGCGGCCGGGCCAGAGTCCAAATTACACGCGAGACGGGTGTGGACA
>QHXL01000035.1:10913-25138 GCA_003222935.1 Acidobacteriota bacterium | reverse complement strand
CAGGTTTTGTTCTGGATGACCAAAGGAGGCTGAGCGCCGGCCAGAGCATCGCAAACGTCGATGCCAGCAGAATATTCATCCACCAGACGTTGAGATTCTCCGGAGACAAAGTCGAGAAGATGAAGTTGATCCGGTAGTCGACCGAAGGATCAGGAAGGATGTTGTCGGCTCGAATCGAGGCTTGTTCAGCAAGGACGGTGGTCCAAAACCGCGCACTAGCTAGTAGTCCGAGGAATATTCCCATTCCGAGTGCAACGGTGGTTTTTAGTCGGTGTGTTTTGGGAAGCCGCAGAAGGGCATAGATTCCAAGTGCCAACGAGCCAATCACTGTGAGAGGCAAGTGAGTAAAAAGTAGCATCGCATAAGACAAAGCGAGTCCGGCAATGTCACGAGTTCTGCGCGACTCACAAACCTTTTCTACAAAATAAAACGAAAAGGGCAAAACCGAAGTGGCGGCAAACTCGGCGAGCATCGTGGCCTGGTAATACTGGTTGAGGTGGTAAGGCATGAGGCTGAAAAAAATGCCGGACCACATTGCTTCTCGTGAAGGAAGAATGGTCCTGGCCCACAGGTAAACTCCCAGTGCGCCTATTGCATTAATGAGGGTAAAGGTTGCGAGCGTGCCGACATACCAACTGCGTGTGAGGAAGCGCATTAAAGCGAGTAGGTAGTATAGGGCCGGCGGATAGAACCTGAAGCTCGCATCGCCGTAACCACCGTTTGAATCCTGCAACCACGAAGGAAAAACATTACCCGACACCAGGGCGTCGTAGAAGGGAAGTGCAAACCGGAAATGATTAGAGAGGTCGCGGTTGGAGGGAATCCCGAAAACCATTGCAGGAACTATCGCGGCGACTGCAACGGCAATGACGATCACAATTTCCTTGTGACCGGCGAGCCAGCCGACAGTCATCGATTCAGTCTGACTGAGGTTGAGTGCAGTTGAGCTCATTTGCAGGTTTCAGTTAGCTAAGCTCAAAAGGCGAGGGGGGCAGAGTGAGTGAACTCCGCCCCAGAGGGAATTTTGATGGAAGGGGGGGTTGTATTAATTGCCCATGACGGACATCGCGTCGATTTCCGCAACATCAGAAGGCGCACTGAGTGTCGTATCACCACGAAGCACACCAACGTGAGTCATCGCGAAGCGTCGTGTTCCTGTTTGACCAACGCCAGTCGTTGTTGCTGGGACTGCGTATGCGCCGTACTGAGCGGCGGAGCCAGTTCCGCTGATGTCGACGATGTTGAACATGAAGCCGCTCTTGGCGGTGGCGTCGGCCTGGCCCAGGACGGAGTCGACGAGTCTTTCGCCCATGAGGTTCGCCAGAGAGCCAAACGCTCCTGCTCCAGCTGTTGCCTGGTAGGTGGCTTGCGCACTATGGATGGTTCGGATTGATGACTGCGCAGATCCTTCATTTGCCGATCGACGTGAAGCAAGCAGGTTGGGTATTGCGATCGCCGCAATTATGCCGATGACGGCGACCACGATGAGTAGTTCAATTAGAGAAAAGCCTGATTGGTCCTTGTTTTTCATTCTGACTTAACGCTCCTTCTTTTGTGCAAAGGATCTTTCGCGCCACGAGGGTTTCTTGTAATCGTGCGCACTTCACGCGAAGTCCAAAATCAGTAATAACAAGGACTGTGCCACTCCTTTTGAACACCACTAGTGAAAAACTATTAGCGAAATTGCACACTGATAAGAAGGGGCCTTTAGCAACCAACCAGCCTGACAATTTTCGTCAAAACGAATCACGCTTTTTGTCACAGCAGATCAACTAAAAAGAAAAGAGGAAGTGAGTTCAAGACTCACTTCCTCTTGTTCTAAAAACGCCTGGGTGACTAGTTAATTACCCAATGCAGGCAAAGCTTCGACAGCGGCCCCGTCTGCTGGAGCACTCAATGTCGTGTCGCCACGGAGTACGCCAGTCTGGGTGATACCGAAGCGTCGCGTGCCTGTTTGCGAAACACCACTCGTCGTTGCCGGAACACAGTGGGCAAAGAACGTCGCGGTAGCGCCCGTGCCGCCGATGCCGTCAACAGTGAAGAGGTAACCGCTCTTGGCTGTGACGTCGGCCTGGCCGAGTACGGAGTCGATCAAGTTCTGGCCCATCATCTCGGCGAGAGTTCCAAATGAGCCGGCGCCGGCGGTCGATTGATAGGTGGCGTTGGCACTGAAGAGCGTGCGAATCGATGACTGCGCTGAGCCTTCATTGGCAGCGCGGCGTGATGCGAGCAGGTTAGGAATCGCGATGGCCGCGATGATGCCAATGATCGCGACTACAATCAGCAGTTCGATCAGTGAAAAACCTTTCTGGCGTTTGGTGTTCATTGGTAATAGGCTCCTTTAAGAGACGATCGGGTTAGTTGCGTGTGGCCTTCGCGTTTTTTCCTGCGTCGCGCAAAACGCCATATCGGTGTTTGAGTAACAAGGCTTGTGCCAGCCTCATCTTTGACCTGCTTAGGAAAAGCCCAGTGGAAACTGTCTTAGTTCGAGTCTCCGATTTTAATGGGCCACTCGGTGACAATAAGTGCCACAGTGCGGAGCCCGTTTTTTGTCACTCTGGTGCAGCGGCCTAAAGAAGAAAAACAAAAAGGGTGGAGTCGATTGACTCCACCCTTCACTGTTTGCGTTAGCTCTTACTACTAGTTACCGAGAGCTGGCATTGCTTCAACAGCAGCACCATCTGACGGCGCGCTCAGTGTGGTATCGCCGCGGAGTACACCCACCTGGGTGATACCAAAGCGACGGGTACCGGTCTGCGAGACACCGCTCGTGGTGGCGGGGACGCAATGTGAATAGAAGGTTGCGGTTGCGCCGCTACCACTACCGGCAGCTGTTAGAAAAATGTAGCCGCTCTTTGGCGACGTGCTGGTGGTGGCCTGACCAAGTACTGAGTCGATCAGGAAGTTGCTCATCAGAGCCGAGTGGGCACCGAAAACACCGTTACCGGCAGTTGCCTGGTAGGTGGCTTCAGCACTGAAGATTGTGCGGATTGACGATTGGGCCGAGCCTTCGTTTGCGGCGCGGCGTGAAGCTAAGAGATTCGGGATGGCGATTGCGGCGATGATGCCGATGATCGCAACCACGATGAGAAGTTCGATTAACGAAAAGCCTTCTTGGCGTTTGGTAGTCATTCTAGTTGCGTGCTCCTTAAGAGAAATTAGAGAGTTGCTAATCTCGCGCCACCGGCTTCCGTTCACTATTGATGCCGCGCAGAACGCGAAGTGTCCGCAGCTTACTTAACAACCGGTGTGCCAATGGGGTCCAGGCTCAAAACCGGTTAGAAATTCGATGGTTTTTTGCAGTCGCGATGAATTTCAGCTTAGTTCGAGCTGATTACTGACGTTTTCTGGCAGGCGGGATCTGACGCTTTGTGGCACTGTGGTTAGTTAGTAATCTAATTTTAGTCATCTGAGTAGGAGTCTCGATATCTATTGCAAGTAAGGAAGGGCGGGTTTACCCCCGCTCTTTGTCCTGGGCCTTTGAGAGCCTGGGGTTAAGAGCGGGGGTAAACCACCCTTCCTTACTTGCAATAGATCTAGATTTGCTTTTAGTCGCTGGTTCTTGGTGAAGCCGGTAAGAATTGGAGTCTAGCTACTTTCACCGGCACCGGCGGCGAGTTCCTCATCGTCATCTGAACGCCTGCGAGGAGTCGGATCGGTGGCCCGGCGGCGTGGAGCCGAATCGGGACCGCGTCTTTCGTCGCGCATCTGTGCAGTTAGACCCCGAATGCCGTGCTTGTCGAGTAAGTGCCTGAGTGATCGCACTGACAGACGTAGTAACTCCGAAGCGTTTGTTTGGTTTCCACTCGTGCGGCGGAGAGCCTCGACCAGGTAAGACTTTTCCAATTGATCGAGATGGGCGGTGAGATTTATGCCTTCGTCGGGAAACTCCATAGCTTCCGCAACGCGATATGGATTGTAGTTGGTGACTTTTTCTGGAAGTCGTTCGGGCTCAATCGTGGAAGTATGCTCAAGTGCGACTGCTCGTTCGATCGTGTGCTCGAGTTCGCGGACGTTTCCGGGCCAGGAGTATCTCTCCAGTAAACGCATCGCGTTCTCACTGATGGTCAAACTCCGACCTGTGGGCGCGCAGAACTTTTCAATGAAGTGAGTGGCTAGTTCGGATATATCTTCCGAGCGTTCTCTGAGTGGCGGCAGTTCGATTGGAATGACTGAGATTCGATAGTAAAGGTCTTCGCGGAAGGTGCCAATCGAGACCATACTGGCCAGGTCACGATTTGTGGCCGCAATCACCCTTGTGTCGACCAGCATCTCTTCCGTAGCGCCGACCGGCCTGACTTTTCTTTCCTGGAGAACACGCAATAGTTTTACCTGCATCGCCGGCGACATCTCGCCAATTTCGTCGAGAAAGATCGTGCCACTATTTGCGGCTTCGAATAATCCTTTGCGATTTGAATTGGCGCCGGTGAACGATCCTTTGATGTAACCGAATAGCTCCGACTCCAGCAGCGTTTCGGTGAAAGCGCCGCAGTTAACCGAGACAAATGGTCGTTCGGCGCGTGGACTCATGTCATGAATCGCCCGCGCTACCAATTCCTTTCCCGTTCCTGACTCCCCCGTGACGAGCACTGTCGACTGGACCTGCGCCACAGTTTCAATCATCTGATACAGCGACATCATTCGTGCGCTACGACCGATGATATTGCCAAGCTTGCCCCGCGTGCGTTGCCCTTGAATTAACGCTTTGTTCTCTACAAGGAGAGCTTCCTTCTCGCGAATCAGCGAAACTTTGACGAGTGCGCGAGCAACGGTTTCCTTTAAGAGATCGTTGTCGAAAGGCTTCTGAACAAAGTCAAAAGCTCCCAGTAGGAACGCTTCCCGAGCTGTATCAACGTTTGCGAAAGCAGTCATCATGATTACTTCGAGATTGGGCAGTAACTCGCGCGCTGCGCGTAGGAGTTCGACTCCCCCCATGTCCGGCATGCGAATGTCCGACAGCAGCACGTCTGCAGGTTCTTCACGCAGCATCGCCATCGCTTCATTGCCGTTTACTGCAACACGAACCGTATGTCCTTCACGCTGCAGCAAGTGCGTCAGGAATTGCCGCATTCCGAGTTCATCATCTGCGATTAGCAGTTTTGCCATAGTCGAAAGTTAGAGGGCGTTTATTTAGATTGTTAGATTGTTGTCTCTTGGCTCGATCGAATTCGTCGAGGGTAGTTCAACCGTAATTGTTGTGCCTTGTCCTTCGCGACTTCGTACGTTGATTGTACCACCATGGTCGCGGATGATTTGATAAACAATTGACAGGCCCAGTCCTGTGCCGCCTGTGGTCGAGGAAAACGGTTCAAACAGATGCTCAACCTGGTCTGGCTTCATTCCGCGACCGGTATCTGAAAATGAGATACGAAGTCGACTGTGCGAGTTTTTTTCCAGGCTGGCAGTTAACGTCCCACCGTCGGGCATCGCCTGTAGTGCGTTGCGGGCCAGGTTCCAAAACACTTGTTTGAGTTGTCCTTCATCCGCCTCGGCGATCAACGGAGTGTCTGGAAGTTCTTCGACTACGTTCTGCGTTGCGAGGATCTCCGGACTGTGTTTTAGCAGTGCAAACGTCTGATGAAGCAGGTCGCCAATGTTAACTCGCGTTGGAGCAAGCGAGCGCGGACGGGCATAGTTGAGAAAGTCGGTGATGATGCGATTGAGCCGATCGGATTCACGAAGGATGATTTCCATTAACTCGGTTTGCGATGAGTCGTTATCCATCTCAGCTCGCAACATTTGAATGGATCCACGCATCGCCGCCAGGGGATTTCTAATTTCATGCGCTATCGACGCCGCCATTCTCCCGATTGCCGCGAGCCGGTCCTGTCGTCGCGAAGTCTCTTCAAGCGCGCGTACCTGGGTCAGGTCTTGAAAAGTGATCACCATGCCGGTCGTTTCGTTCGACTCGGAAAACAGCGGGGCGATACTAAAACCCAGACGAAGCCTGAGACCTTCCGGTGTGAGACAGTCGGTTTCATAACGCGGACTAGCTTCGCCTAACTTGGAAGCGCGAAGTGATTCGTTCATGTACAGGCCTTTGATTTCACCGAAGAAGGTCGAGGCATCCTTGCCACGCACTTCGTCTTCCTGGTATCCGGTAATCTCTCGTGCTGCCGAATTGAAAGTGTAAATGCGACCTTCCAGGTCGGTGGTAACAACCCCGGAACGAATCGACTCGACGATCCGCTCATGAAGTGCCCGAAGATTTGCCAACGACTGCGTGGCTTCCAATAAACTCAAATCGGATCGAGATTGGCGTTCAGCTAGCCGGGCAGACAGGAGTCCGACAACAAAGAATGCGACATCGAACATTCCCACTGATTGGATTGTTTCCGACAGCGAACGCTCACCAAAGCGCTGAGCTTGAGGATCGCCCCAAAACGTCAGCGCAAGCGCGCACGCGGTAAAAGCGACGGCGCAACCGACTGAAGTGACAACGGCATCGCGAGCTCCAAGGAACAAACTCGAGACTGCGATTATGACGATATAGAGTGCGATGTAAGGTGAGTGAATGACATCAGAATTCCAGACGAGCCAGGTGACAAGGAGGATGTCGACAGTGAGTTGGAATTTTGCCTGGAGAAGGATGTTTCGCGAAACGCGCAGGATCAGTGAGTAGATGATCGTCAATCCAGCGGCAATCGAGATGAGCACCAGGCTCTTGGCGGGAGCATGTTGTGAATCTCCTGAGCGATTCCAAAGGAGTGCAATTACGAACCAGCCGAGTCTGGAACCAGCCGTCCTGACGGCTGCACTCGTGTTCTCCGGATGCGTCATCGGCTCGAAAGCCTATCACAAGCTGCGACCTTGAGGCATAGAGTCATATAGGTTGTTCCACAGATGACGAGATTTCTTACCAGCTGAACAATCAGCGACTTTTTTACGCTGTGATCTTAGAATAGGCCTGAAAAGAATATAGCAGCCGTACAACCCTTTGAACCTGAGGATAAGGAGTTGCGAGTTACTCAAGCCGATATCAAGCAATTTCATGACGAAGGTTATTTTGTGCTTGAACGCGTTATCCCTGAGCGAGAGCTGACCGAATTGCAGATTGAATGCAAGAAGAGCCTGGATTTACAGGTCGAGAGTATGGAAAGGGCTGGTGCTGAAACACTCGGCTTATCTCATAAGGGGAAGCGATACTCACTCCCGTGCCGACATGAGGAAAGTCCCTGCTTGGAAAGCTTCCTATTCGGCGATTTGATGATGGAAATTGTTGGACCAGTGTTAGGTCCAGACGCCTACTTGTTCCTCGAATTGTTTGTCATAAAGTGGCCCAGGTCCGGGCTTCCATTTGCCTGGCACCAGGATTCGGGGTATATCCTGGGCCATCCTCATAAACCGTACCTCAGTTTATGGTGTGCGCTCGATGAGATGACGGAAGAAAATGGTGGACTGTATGTCTTGCCTTACAGCCGCGCCGAATCCAGGGGAGTAGTCGAACACAAACGGGACAAGACGTTGAATGACCTCGTTGGTTATCGCGGGAGTGATCCAGGTGTTGCCATTCCTGTTCCCAGCGGAAGCATAATTGCACTGGCGAGCACTACGTTCCATTGCAGTGGCGCCAATATCACAGACAAACCCCGCCGGGCCTTTCTCGCGTCATATTCTCCTGAACCAATAACTAACAGAAACGGCACGTTATGGAACCAGGCAGTTCCATTTCTACAGGCTGGGAGAAGAGTTTATCGTTAGTTGCGTGGGCGGCGCTGCGTATTGAGTTGAAGGAAGCGTATAGGCTCTACGCAAAATGTCAGCGTTAGACAGTGCCCCGGGGGTTGTAAGCACGTTCGCGATTCCCGCATCTCAAACAAACCGGAGAAACTTATGCCTCATTCCGACTCCACTCAAAGTAGTTCGCCAATCAAAAAAGGACACGCTTATATCTCGCACTACGGCATTCGCGCTCAACGCTACCAGGAGATGCTCCAGTGGTACAGAACTGTCTTTTGCGCGAGAGTTCAACATGAGAACGAATTCCTGTCGTTTATGACTTTCGACGAAGAGCATCATCGCCTCGTGATCTTTGAAGACCCGGACACTGTTGATAAGCCGGCAAGTGCCGCTGGGGTTGATCACATTGGCTACGGCTTTGCAAACTTTGGTGACTTAGTGACAACTTACGAAAGGCTCAAGGCGGAAGGTATTTCCCCTTTCATGCCTCTCAATCACAGGTTCACCACTTCGCTCTACTATCACGATCCAGACGGCAACGAAGTTGAATTGAGTGTTGATAATTTCCCCACGAAGGAAGAGTGCGATGCTTTTGTGCGAAGCACTCAGATGAATGAGATCGGTAAACCACCCTTCGGTTACATCTTTGATCCCGATGAACTCGCGAGGCTGTACCATCAAGGTGAATCCGATGAGAGATTAGCGCGAATAGGATTGCCGGAAGCCCAATAGCGCCACACCCGTTTGCCCGCAGGTGCTTAGGATTTGCAACTGGCAGTTGATGAGAAGAGCCTTTGCATTTCCCGCTGCTGGGAGCGCGCAGGCCCCGCCTGCCGACGTAAACTAATCGAGCAATCGAACCTAAAAAACGAGGCCTGCCGACGTCAATACGAGGTGACACATGGCGACAATCGACCACCTGATACTTAACGTCAATGACATAATCTCGAGCGTAAACTTTTACGTCGACATTTTGGGTTTCAAGTTAGAAGGCGAGGATGGCCCATTTACCGTAATCAGACTCAACGAAGATTTCACCCTTCAGCTGGCCCCGTGGGGTACGGGTGGCAATGAACATTTCGCCTTTGCCCTGTCGCGGCAGGACTTTGACGACGCCTTCGCGCGCATGAAGGAAAAAGGTATTCCTTATGGTGATTCCTTCCACACTGTTGGTAATAACAAAGGTCCGGGAGTCGAGACTGGCGCCAGGGGCCCGGCGCCAACTCTTTACATGAATGATCCGAACAATCACTTGATTGAGATTCGGACGTATGACTGAAATATCAACTACAGATCGCAATGAGCGAGCTTCGTTGAAATATGAAGACAACATTCTGATTGATAACGTGACAGTGAATGGCAAGAAGATGATCGGCAATGTTGTGGTGTTGGAGCTAATACCATGAGAGTAATTTTCTCGTTACTTATACTGTGTTCACTTTGGATCACTCCGCTACTCGCGCAGACGAAAACTGATCGAGATCGTGCGGAGTTGGTTGGACCAGTAAAAAAGGTCGAAGCTTATCTCGTTGATTTCTCTATAAAAGATGGCAGCACAGTTGAAGGAAAACGCCGACCCTGGTACAGCACGACTTACAACAACGAGGGGAATATTTCAGAGAAGATTTCATACGATCAAACCGGCGCGATCCTTGAAAAGTTAATACACACTTATGATGGGAAGGGTCGCAGCACCGGGTATGAGGAATACGCTTCCATGCTGGATAAGAGTTTAACTATTCCGCGCCGTCATGTTTACAACCTGGATGAAGAAGGTCGCAAAGTTGAATACATTGTTTTTGAATCTAAAGGAACTGTCGGCACACGCTTCATCTATAAATATGATCCTAAGGGCAACTTGATTGAAGAACACTGGTACGGGTATACGGGAGTTCTCGGCGGCAAAACAGTCAATACCTTCGATGAGAATGGTAAGCAAACCGCTCAAGCGTCTTATTCAGGAGATGGCACTCTCAACTGGAAGACTATTTCAAAGTACGATTTCCAGGGGAACAGAACGGAATGGATTCAGTATGAGGGAGAGATCCTCAGGTACAAGGTAACTTCCAGCTATGACAGTAAAGGAAGAATTCAAGAGAACGAAACCGTTGAGTTCAATGGCAACCCGAACGTCCGGGCATCACACGCGCCTGAACCGGGAAAAGTGGTTTACACCTACGACGATGGCAAGAGAACTAAGGACGTCGCCACTTATGGAGTCGACGGAACCCTGAAGAACAGGCTTGTTTACACTTATGACGAGCGAGGAAATGAAATTGGACGGACCGAGTTCAGTGGAGACGGTTCACCTAAAAACTTCGAGATTCAGTTTTTCGACAACGTTAACGACCCCGGAAGTGCACTTAGAGGCATCGTCAGTGGGCGAGCCTTAATGAATATCGAGTATGACTCAAAGGGAAACTGGACCAGGAAAACCCGTCTCATCCAATCTGAAAAAGGTGGACCACCCCAGGCGTATCATTCGGAGTTGCGGGTAATCACTTATTATTAAGTACTGTGCAGATCCAGTAAGGAGGAACTATGGGCTCGATCCTAAAAGAAGCTGACCGGGCAGAAATTAGTAGGAGGATGCGTTCACTGTCGGGTGCGTCCGACCGAAGATGGGGCACCCTCGATGTAACGGGTATGTTGCAGCATCTTCGCCTGTCCGCGAACATGACCCTTGGAGAACTGTCCCTGCCCTCGGCCAATAAACGCGCATTTCAGCGATTTCCCCTCAAGCACCTCATTCTTTATGTGTTTCCGTTCCCGAAAGGGGCGCCGACGGCGCCCGGGTTGAAGCCCGGCGCTGCGACCTCGTTTGAAGAGGAACGAGCGGCGTTGCTGGTGTTGCTGGAGCGAACCGGGACCGGTCCTAGTGAGGGATCTGGTCCGGCTCATCCGTTATTTGGACCACTTACCTGGCGCGAATGGGGCGTTGTCACCTACAAGCACGCCGACCATCATCTCAAGCAGTTTGGAGCGTAGAGGACAAGTTGGATGACGACACTTGATGCAGTTGACTTCAACCTTTACCGGGTCACCTGCTTCGACGCATCGGACTGCACAGAAATCATCTTGGACCTGGAGCGTTCGCCTGATCACAAGGCCCCCGTCTATGGCGCAAGCGGGATGACGGGTGCCGTCGACGAGCGGGTACGAAAGGTCGCGCAGCTCTTGCCTTCACCAGAAACCGTTGAGCGCGTCAGGCAGAAACTCCTGGAAATGCGCGATGGCGTCTCGGCCTACTTCGGGATTACGCTCACGAGCTGCGAAGACCCCCAGTTCCTACGCTACCGCGCGGGAGATTTCTTTGTCGCGCACCAGGACGGCAACACGGGATTGATCCAGACTTCACGGGAGCAGTCGCGTAAGGTCTCGTTGGTGATTTTCCTTAACCGGCAGTCGACTCTTCCCGAGACGGGCTCTTATGGAGGAGGTTCGCTAGTCTTCACTGAGTGGCATCCGGCTCGTCGCCAGGGGAAGTACGAATTGACCGGGGAAGCCGGGATGCTCGTCGCTTTTCCTTCAGAGACAACACATGAAGTCACTCCTGTCGAATGGGGCGAGAGGTATTCAATCGTCAGTTGGTATGGATGAGCGCGCCTTGCGCACGTCACCTGTCTCTTCTTTTAGGAGTATCAAAAATGAATAAATTGAATCCTGAGGTTGATAGATACCTGGAAAAATCCGAGAAGTGGCAGGACGAGTTGGAGAAGTTAAGAACAATAATTCTCGACTGTGGGTTGACCGAAGAATTTAAGTGGGGTTGTCCTTGTTACCGCTTTCAGGAAAGCAACATCGTTTTGATCCATGTGTTCAAAGAATACTGTGCGCTTTTGTTTTTCAAAGGTGTCTTACTAAACGATGCCAGGGGCATCCTGATCCAACAAACGGAGAATGTGCAGGCGGCGCGCCAGGTTCGGTTCACCAGCGTTCGTGAGATAGCTAAGTTGGAACGCATTCTGAAAACCTATATCTACGAAGCTATTGAAGTGGAAAAAGCTGGTTTGAAAGTGAGTTTTAAGAAGACGGCAGAATTCAAGATGCCGGAAGAGTTTCAAAAGAAATTAGTTAAGAGTCCCAGGTTGAAGACTGCTTTTGAGGCACTGACGCCGGGACGGCAAAGAGCATATCTCCTCCATTTTTCTTCAGCCAAGCAAGCCAAAACTCGAGAGGCAAGGGTTGAAAAATATCTGCCGCAGATCCTCAAAGGAAAGGGATTGGACGATGATTGAAGATAGAGTTAACACCAATTGAGGAAAAAGATGGCAAGCAAACGTCCTACTACCATCGCCGAATATATCAGTGCTGCGCCACGCGAGGGACAAGCGCACTTGCGAAAGCTGTACGCGATTCTCAAGAGCGTTGCGCCGAATGCCGAACAAGTTATCAAGTGGGGAAACCCATTCTTCGTCGAGCCGCGATTCGTGTTCGCCTTCTCCGCACACAAAGCACACTGCAACTTCTCGGCAACACTGTCGGCGCTGGAGCCATTTCGTAAGGAACTGGAAAAGTACAAGATTACCGACGCCGGCCTCCTTCAACTTCCTTACGATCAACCTCTACCTGAGGATCTGATTCGCAAGATCGCAAAGTACCGGCTCCGGAATATGGGTGACGGCAATGACTTTTGGGCGGGTATGAAAGATTAGTACTTATATCAAAAGGTAGTGTAATGGAATTATCGCGTCGAACTTTTACTCTCAACATGCTCGGCTCGATGCTGACACTCTCTCTCGTAAAAAGCCTCGCTGAAGTGGAAGTACTTGCAAATTCAGTCAGGCCCATCGTTAGGAAATGGCTGATCGAGATGGAGTCTGCAACGCAGCAACTCAGGCTGGGCCGCGTAAAAACAACTGAGTGGCAAAGCCAGATCGAATCCTTATTGTCGCGGGTTGATCTGGCCGATCTACTCAAGGCAATCGACTTTGATCGATTGGCGAAAACTGCCGTCTTTCCCGAGGATCATGAATCAGCCGAAGACGTTGATTTTTCTCGCAACAAAGGCCTACCTGAAGAATTAAGTTTCGCGCCCTACTTTTATGCCATGAGAAAAGGCGCTGCGATTGTGCCGCACGGTCATCGGAATATGACCTCCATGCACATGATGCTTAAAGGTCAGGCTCATTGCTGGCAGTTTGAACGAGTCGCTGAGGACGCGCAGTATCTGACGATCAAGCCAACGACTGACAAGGTGTCTGAGATCGGCGCAGTAACTACGGTCTCGGACCACAAAGATAATATTCACTGGTTCAAGGCGTTGAGTGAGCCGGTCTTCATGTTCAATATCGGAGTGTTCCGCATCAATCCGTCAGAGGATTTCAACGGCAGAGATTGTATTGATCCTGTAGGTGGCGAGAAGTTAAAAGATGGATTAATTCGAGCCCGTCGAATAGAACTGAAGAAAGCATATGAGCTCTATGGAAAGTCCTAGTCACCGGATGGGAGGAGGGTTTTGTTGTGAGAGCTCTATACTCCTTGTTGTGTAGATCCGGGTTCGCCTTCATAGCCTTATTCAGTTATGCGGGGCAACAGCACTTTGTTACTTTCGCCCAAAATCCTCATCCTCCGCAGAGCGTTGCCTCTATCCCCATCATGGTCGACGGAGAGAATAAAATCTTTCTCAAAGCTCGCATCAACAACTCTGCGCCGTTAACGTTTCTTCTCGATTCCGGTGCCGGCTCAGGATTGGTGCTCTATTTCAAAGCGGCACAAGCCCTTCATCTGAACCCACAAGGAAGAGGAAAGGGCAGTGGAGGAGGAGCAGCCACATTTGAGACTAAATCTGTGAAGGGAGTTTTGCTGCAACTTCCCGGGGTTGAGATGAACAATCAGACCTGCGTCGTCTTCCCTCCTGAAAAGACCTCTCTTGGTTTCGGTAAAGTTGTCGACGGCGTGATCGGCTACACGCTGTTCAGCCGGTATGTCGTCGAACTCGATTACCGATTCAAAGTTGTCAATCTGTATGAACCTCAGACCTATCAATACACTGGTTCGGGCGAGAGTGTCCCAATAAGAATTATGAGCAACTTACCTTTCGCGCGGCTGACGATTCCGATAGCTGGACGCAAGCCAATTGAAGGCGAGTTCATTGTTGATTTGGGAGCAGCCCGTTTCACGGCAATTTTGAATACTCCTGTGGTAGCGTCAAGTAAACTATTAACGACTCAAAAGACGATGAAGGATCTTGGAGCAGAAGGCGTCGGCGGCGAGGTAAAGTTGTTTGTTGGCCGATTACCTCAGCTGCAATTGGCACGTTTCACCCTGACTGACCCGGTGGTCCACTTCGCTCAAGACCAAAAAGGTCTGTTTGCGAGTGATGACTTCAGTGGAGTGATAGGTGGAGAGTTATTGCGCAGATTTAAAGTTATCTTCGATTATTCACGAAAGCGGATCATTCTCGAGGCGAATGAAAGTTTCACGGAACCCTTTGAATATGACATGGTAGGTATTCGCCTACGAGCCGAAAGCGAAGACTTCAAAACTGTAAAAGTCCGACGGGTTAGCGAGAATTCACCCGCGGCCGACGCTGGAGTTCGCGA